>DATMPR010000482.1:0-2473 GCA_035567575.1 Bacteroidia bacterium | reverse complement strand
AACCCTCTGATAAAACTGAACAACAAAGACTTTTAAGCATTCTTTTAATCAATACCATACTAAAAAATGCTTCGCGTCAAGCCAATAACCCCGTTAATCTTCACAAACCTATTATTCTTAATAAAACAGAAACAGAAATATATCAATCATGCCTTCCCAAAGCAGTAAAAACAATGCTTACAAAAATAAGCAACCTTAACCTTACTTTTCCATCTGACCTTGAAATAGAAACCAATGAGCAACCAGCTCCATCAACAAATATTTTTTCTTCATTAAAAAATAAAGCTGCCGCTTTGTACAACTATTACATGGGTAGAAAAGTAGTAAAAAATTAGAGGGAGAACTTTTCTTAAAAATCCTCCCTCACAGATAATTATATCTCATTAAAGAATCAACACTTACAGTGCGTTAAATTGTGCTACAGGCCCACCTTTACTTATAAACAGCATTTGAAGCTTTTTAAGCGCCTCTTGAAGCGTTACCATAGCTGCAGCCTTAAGTCCTGGATGGACTGGTGGTCTTGAATTAGCAATAATACCAGGAATTTTCCCTTCATCCATAGCGCCTGTTATTTTTAGAAAATCTTTCAAGTTATACAACACATCGCTAACTACTTTAGGACCATTCTGCCTTATTATATTTGGATCTTCCTGACTTTGTACTAACTTCCCCACAAGTTTAATTCCCTGAATTGCCTGGGCTAATTCTGTGATAGTAATACCAGACTCCCAAACTATTCGCGCTGGTTTCCAACCGGTTAAAGTTAAGCTAAAAGTATTGGGAATTATAACCGCAACTCTCGCACGAGGGTGACTCGCTGCTTCTGTCTTAATTTGTTTCACTACATTTGCAAGAGAAGTAAAATTTTTTTCGGTTTCAGATTTTAAATCTAAAGACATCATATCTTGAATAAAGCCGACAGTTTGACGTCCGCCAGATCCTCCAATTTTAAAATCTTTGCCATTAAAACGTATTATAATCGGCTTTCTATATTCATTGGTAACAGTAACCGTATTTGCATTTGCCACAAAAGAGACAATACTCATACTTCCTACCAATAAAAACAACATATTCTTCTTCATCATCACAAACTCCTTTTTACTTATTTTCTGCAATTATCTATTTAATAACTTATATAAATATCTACTTCATTTTACAAAAAATATTGCCAATTTGGCAACAATAAAGCCAAATTTAAACCACCTCTAAACAAAAAGGAGCCACGAAAGCTCCTTTTGCCCAATCAACTATTAAAATTCTACTACCTACTTCACGCTTGAACCCAAATTTTTCACCTTGTCTTTAGCACTACCAATAACCTTTATTGCCTCACTTTTAATATTTTGAGGCATTCCAGGATGCGACGCGCCATACACCAGTTTAACTTCATAAACATTCATAATTTTAAATTTCTCTAAAAATGGCCATAACATTTTAAGAGCAGCCAAAACTTGATTGGGATTATCTGACCAAGCAACCCGCTTCATCACGATATCCAAAGCATCCCATGCATTTTTACACGATTGAGGTGAATTACTTAACTGCCAAGCATTAGCAGGAAGATTCACGGGCCAACGTTCAACTTGAGCATCATCGCTATTTACTATTTTCATAAATAGTTCTTTTTGTTTTTCAAGATTAGCTTGAGCTAATTGCGGATTATTCATAGCTGGTGCCGGAACCTGAACCGGCTGCGCTTTTCCTGATTTTTCTTCCTTGCCGTCAACGGTATATTTTCCCTGTTTATTAAAATTAATGCGATAATCACCTTCCCACCCAAGAACAATTCTTCCATCAAGCATAAATCGATCCGATGGCATAGAAATGCTAAATTTCTTACCATTCTCCTGATCCCATTGCAAACGATTAAAACCATGAATCCCTGAATCAATTTTCTCTGACTTTAAATCAGCAATAGAAACAGTTTTACTTTCATTTTTGCTTCCAAAAAAGTAAGTTACTTGTATCGTATATCCCGTTCCATTATTAACTATTACTGTTGCTGCCGATAGTGTTTGAAACAATACAAACATGCTTGCACATAAAATCATCTTTTTCATAAAAATTCCTTTTTTTACAACCACTAATCCATAGAAAATTCAGTAATATTACCAACATTTTCCCAATGATACGAAATATTCCAACTCGATACTATTCTGCTCGGGTTAATCACAATCACTGCATCTTTTGCGCATGCGGCGCGATCAGTATTACAATGCAATTTCTGTTCCCACAAAATTCGCTCTAAATACGTATCCAATGAGGTAAATGATGTTAATCCATACCCCGACCATGCACCCGATGTTCTAATATTGAGTGATTTTACCCACACCAAAGGCGTTTTTTTGTCCAGCTGAATATTTCCCAGGAAAACACGTACACCCCTCCCAATGATAACATCAGGGCGATTATTAACTTTGCAAGCAATTTCCCCACCATAGTTATTTTCTAGATACAACCTATTAATTGCATT
>DATMPR010000481.1:0-3362 GCA_035567575.1 Bacteroidia bacterium | reverse complement strand
CAATTGAATCGTACAACAATTGGTTTTAGCCAAACCTTCCAAACCCATTTGGATTGAAATAAAAAATTTGTATCTTTAATACAGCTATGAAAAAAACTGCCAAACTATTTGCAATATTTTTGATCCTTTTCGGGATCATTGCAAGCGATTGCGCATACCGCAGAGATTGTGGCGGCCGTCGCAAAAAGAAAATCAAAACCAATATGGGTGGATATATGTAGTTTAGTTGGGAGTAGAGAGTTCGGAGAGGTTTGTAACTTCATATTTCAAAACGCGTGTGACAGATTAAAGAAAAACTGTCTGTCCTCTTTTGAAAATGCGTAATCGAATCTTAAAATTGTATTTATTAAAGCATCTATTTTCTACAAAAGATATTTAAAAGCAGGATTAATTTTTCCAAGGCGAAAGGTTAAAATGTTGAAGTAATTTATATCAAGATATACTAAAGATAATTCGTTTGAAAAACATTTTCTGAAACAAACTTGTACAGTACTTACAACCTAAGAGAATTACTTTAAACCCTTAAGCCAATAACACAAATATCATCAACCTGCGATTGTGTTCCGCGCCAGGATTCAATACTTTCGTGAAGGGCCTGTTTTTGTTCATTAAGTGATTTAGATGTAATTGAAAATAATAACTCCCTTAACTTGCCGTATTTAAATTTTTTTCCCCGGTCTCCTCCAAATTGATCAGCGTAACCATCGCTGAATAAATATACCATATCACCTTTTTCAAGGATAGTATCATGCTGCACATAAGGTTTTTTTTCGGTAAATCCTCCAATGGATTGTCGCGTTGCCTTTAATTCACATAATTTATAATTATCATATTCCAATATCAATTTTCCGATGGTCGGCTGGTTTTTATCTCTTATTATCCAGGCAGGGTTATGTGCGCCCGAGAAGCTCATGTTTATTTTATCTTTCTTTTTCTCAAACGAACAAAAAGCTAGATCCATGCCGTCGCGTACTGCAATAGATGAACGTTTCAGCAACTCTTCCAGCTTTTGATCCATGCAAGTTAAGACATCAGCAGTAGTTGTGCAGGCAAATTCGTTGATTGAACGGTTCAGGAGATTATAACCCAGTAAAGAAATAAAAGCTCCGGGTACACCATGGCCCGTACAATCCACAACGGCTACATGTAATGTATCGTTCTTTTTTTCCATCCAGTAAAAATCGCCGCTTACAATATCTTTAGGTTTAAATAAAATAAATGATTCCGAAAAAAATTCACTAAGCAAAGTAGTATCCGGTAAAATAGCATCCTGTATGCGTTTGGCATATTGAATTGAATCGAGAATTTCCCTGTTCTTTTCTTCTATAATTTCTTTTTGGAGGTTAATGGCATCACTCTTTTTTTCTACCTCATCTTTTTGTTCACTAATGATTTTGTTTTGTTGCGAAAGGGTTTGATTGATCTTTTTCTTATGGCTATAATTTTTAAAAGTTACAATAAATAACACAAACATTAGTACAGACACCACAATTGCCGAAACAGTGAAATATTTTTGTTTGTCCTGCTCACGTTCAAAATTCAATTTATCCACTTTACGCTGTTCGGTATTTTTAAGGCTATCGGCAAGGCTTTTCTTTTCGTATTCATATTCGAAAGTTTTTGCCAGGAGGTCTTTTTTCTCTTTCGCATTTTCCAGCGAATCTTTTACTGAAATGAAGCGTGAAAGATAAAAGAAGGAATTTTTATAATCTTTTTTCTTCCCATAACCCTCATACAAACATTTGCACGATAACTTTTCCCGCTCCGGCAAATGCAATTTTATCGCAATATCGTAAGCCTCTTTACACATCAAAATCCCCTGATCAATTTTATTCCGGTAGATCATTAATGAGCCAAGATTATTGAGGGCAGAGGCTGTGCCGTTTGGATCTTTAATGTCTCGTTTTATACTTAGGGCTTTAGTAAGAAACACTTCCGATTTCTGAGCGAATAGTTCAGCTTTCGCTTTATTATTATTTTTTTGAAACGAATCGGCTAATATAGTATACACTGAACCGAGGTTCATTAACGAGGATGCTTCTCCAAATTTATCGCCTGAACTTTGCCGGATGGCAAGGGCTTTCTCATGAAGTTTAATAGCCTCAGGGTAATTTTTTTCCACTTCCGAATAAGCATTCCCAATATTGTTGTAAGCTACTGCCTGGCCTTTTAAATCTTTTATCTCAAGACAAATATCGAGCGACTTTTGATAATATTTAATAGCTGTTTTAGAATCGTTTTGCCTTGCATATAAGAGGCCAAGATTATTATAAGTAGAGTTAACACCCTTGGTATCACCAATTGAATCTTTAATTCTCAGGCTTTCGATGTAATAATTTGCGGCCGCTTTAAAATCACCCCTATCACTTGCCAGTAAGCCTAAATTATTGCAAGCTGCAGCTACAATTTTTGACACTCCCAGCTTTTTTCGGTTGTTGTAGTTTTTTTTGAAGAATATTTCCGCCTCATCATATTTCCCAAGGCTCATATGTGCATTACCCAACGTATTGTTACAGGAAGCAAGACCTTGTATATTATTTGTTTTTTTATAAATTTCCATAGCCTTATTGGCGTATTCTATCGTCAACTCATATTTTGCTTCGTAAAAATAACCATTGCCTTTAGTAAGAATGCCCATTCCTTGAAGGTTAATACCTTTACGGTGTAAAGCTTCATTGCTTTCCTTTTCAAGTTTTTTACCAATGGCCATATATTGATCAACAAAATAAAAAGAGCTGTCGACATTAAACAGCAAGTACCGGGCGGCAATATCCGTTAAAGCATTGGCTTTGGTACTGTCGGGAGCATTGGATCTGACAATAGTAAATAAACTATCGAGTTTTTTGTTTCCATCTTTAGACAGGACAGGAAAAGAATTTATAAAAAAAACAGCGAAGCATAAACCGTATAAATATTTGAATTCTCTTTTTAGCACTAATGTAACAAATGTAATAAAATATCACTCAGTCAAAGAAAAAAATCAGGAAGAATTGATTGTTAATTTAATTCTTCCACCCCTTCAGATTTATTTTATTTCGGTTGTTCGCAATGAATTGGAAATATTAAACTTAATGTTATAATTACTACCAGGGTACGTATAACGTTTCTATTAATGCCGGATATTATTTTTTAAAATTTATCGGTGTTTTCCATAATGTATTTTGGTTTTGCGCCGACATGTAAAGAGCATTTACTGTAATTGTAAATGAATTGGGAATTTGTAACTTTGGGAACAGACGAAGGCTTTCAGTAAATATATTAAATCAAATTCCATTGAAATTCAACAAAAGCGTATCAACTCTTATTTTTTCATTACTCTGTTTTTTTGCAGCGGCACAAAACAAAAAAAATGATTCCCTTTG
>DATMPR010000480.1:0-2527 GCA_035567575.1 Bacteroidia bacterium | reverse complement strand
AGTATTTTTTTTAAACGTAATATTGGCATTAAAAGTAATTGCATTTTTAGTTGCGTTATTTTCTTTATTAATACCGCTTAAGTTTGCAATATCTGCAAGGGTTAAGAAATATTCGTATTTACCACCGGCTTTAGTTAAATTAACAAATATATTACCCGAAAACGTACTTAAACAGGCCTTTTGTTTTCCTGACATATCACCTGTTGTATCGAACTTAACAATGTACTCAGTCAAAAATTTTACGGCGGTAAATGTAAATTGTCCTCTATTGTCGGTTATTGTACGACTAATAGTATCACTAAACTTATTCATTAAAACCATTTTTTGATTTTTAGCAACGTCTTTAGTGTTTTCAGAAAACAACAACATTCCTTTCAGATCGCGTGTATTTTGGGGTGCGTTTTTCTTTGCGTCTAAAATTTCTTCTATTTCTAATTGGGTTGGATTAATTAAGATCACTGAACCTATTTCATCAATTAATAAAGTTACAGGCAATTGTGTGATCTTAAAATTGCAAACCGACATATCATTGTATCCTTTGCTTGCAATTAAGTTCATGGTTTTATCCATTTTAAGATCGGCAAGGTCCTGCTTCCATGCCGTTTTATCGCTTTGAACGGCTACAGTAATTACTTCAAAACCTTCGGCGTTACGATAAGCGGAAGTGCTATAACGCTCCTCCAGATCAATTGCCCGAGGAATAAATAATTTTGATTTGGCAACACTTGATGACCAAAAATGTACTAGAACTAATTTATTGTAATAAGGAAAAGTTAAACTTTGTAATGTGTTTTGGTTATTCATTAACACAATAGCTCCGGCTTTAGAGCCGCTTTTTAACGTACAATTTTGCGCCACAAAGTTATAACTCAAGAAAACTAAAAAAAGTATTTTATAAAACTGTTTGGTCATCAATTATTTTACAACAAGATTTTCAAGTGCCTTTTCCAAATCGTTTCCTCTTAAAGCTTTTCCAATAATAATACCATCACCATCAATCAAAAAATTAGTTGGTATTCCTCCTACTCCGTATTTTATAGCTGCTGCATTATTCCAGCCAAGCAAATCGCTTACATGACTCGGCCAAACAAGTCCATCAGTATTTATTCCTTGCTGCCAAGCCTCTTTATTTTGATCGAGTGATACGCTATAAATTGTAAAACCATTTCCATTTTTTAATTTTTGATCTTTATATTTTGCCCAGGCTGCAACAACAGCGGGATTTTCCATCCGGCAAGGACGGCACCAACTCGCCCAAAAATCTATTAACACAATTTTTCCTTTAAGTGAAGAAAGTTTTATTATTTGTCCTGAAGGATCGGCCATTTCAATTTCAGGGGCTTTGTTACCTAAGTTTAAGCCTTCAACAACTAAAACCGCAGGCCCTGCTTCAACAAGTTCTTTTTTATGTTTCTTTGATTTTTTTTCTTGCGCGTTCATTGAAACAACACTTAAGCAAAAAACTAAGATCAAAAAATTGAATTTATTTATTTTCATTTTTATTTTCTGACTATTTCAGCTCCAATTGCATTTAACCGTCCGTCAATATTCTGATAACCGCGGTCGATCTGATTTATATTAAAAATTGTGCTCTTTCCTTTTGCACTCATGGCAGCAATTAACAATGATACACCTGCTCTGATATCCGGCGATGCCATTTGAATGGCTTTTAACTGCACTTTCTTATCCAATCCAATTACAGTAGCGCGGTGCGGATCACACAAAATAATTTGCGCGCCCATATCAATTAATTTATCCACAAAAAACAATCTGCTCTCAAACATTTTCTGATGCACTAAAATATTTCCGCGCGCTTGCGTTGCCGTTACTAAAACAATACTTAATAGATCAGGAGTGAATCCCGGCCAAATAGCATCGGCAACAGTTAATATGGAGCCGTCGATGAATGTATCAATTTCATAATGTGTTTGCGACGGGATATAAATGTCGTCACCCCTCCGCTCCATTTTTATCCCTAATCTTGAAAATACACGCGGTATACATCCTAAATTATCGTAAGAAACATTTTTAATAGTTATTTGCGATTGCGTCATGGCGGCTAAACCAATGAACGAGCCTATTTCGATCATATCAGGTAACAAGCGGTGTTTTGTTCCTCTTAAAGAACTAACGCCTTCAATGATCAGCATATTAGAACCAGTGCCATTTATTTTTGCACCCATGCTCACTAACATTTTACACAATTGCTGAATGTATGGTTCGCAAGCAGCGTTATAAATGGTTGTTGTGCCTTCAGCTAAAACTGCAGCCATAACAATATTTGCGGTTCCTGTTACTGATGCTTCATCCAGTAACATATAACAGCCTTTTAATTTCTTTGCTTCTACTTTAAAAACTTCGTGATCAGTATCATAATCAAATCTTGCGCCTAAATTTTCGAAACCAATAAAGTGTGTATCCATCCGGCGTCTTCCGATTTTATCTCCACCCGGCTTTGGCATGTACGCGCGGCCGAATCTCGCTAACATCGGGCCGATGATCATTACAGAACCGCGCAGACCTCCGC
>DATMPR010000479.1:0-8849 GCA_035567575.1 Bacteroidia bacterium | reverse complement strand
GAGGTTTTGGCAAATGAAAAAGACAAAGATTACCTTGAAATGGCTAAAGCCGAATTAGAAGAAAACAGACTTAAAGTAGACAAATTAGAAGAAGAAATACGTTTATTACTTATACCAAAAGATCCGGAAGACGATAAAAATTGCGTGATGGAACTCAGGGCCGGAACGGGTGGTGATGAAGCCTCTATTTTTGCGGGTAATTTGTTTGAAATGTATAAACGCTATTGCGATAATAAAGGTTTTAAAGTTGAAATTGTTGATGCAAGCGAAGGAACCATGGGCGGTTTTAAAGAGGTTGTTTTTAATGTTAAAGGTCCGGGTGCCTATGGTATTTTAAAATTTGAGAGCGGTGTTCACCGAGTACAGCGTGTTCCTGCAACCGAAACACAAGGTCGCGTACATACATCGGCCGCGACTGTTGTTGTTTTACCTGAAGCTGAAGAACTGGATGTTGATTTAAAAGATTCTGATATTGAAATTGCAACTGCACGAAGCGGCGGTGCAGGCGGACAAAACGTAAATAAGGTCGAGAGTAAAGTTATTTTAACCCACAAACCAACGGGAATTGTTGTGACCTGCCAAACCGAAAGAAATCAATTAGGAAACCGCGAAAAAGCAATGCAAATGTTACGCTCTAAATTATATGATCTCGAATACCAAAAACGTTTGATTGAGACAACTAAAAAACGTAAAACAATGGTGAGTACAGGCGATAGAAGCGCGAAGATCAGAACTTACAATTATCCGCAAAACAGAATTACAGATCACCGCATTAATTTAACACTTTACAATTTAACTGAATTTGTAAATGGTGATATTCAGGAGATGATCGACTCTTTACAATTTGCAGAGAATGCAGAACGTTTAAAAGAAGGCGGATTGGGATAATTAGCATTGAGTATTGGGATTTGAGCATTGAGTTTTTATGGAGAAAATTATTTCAAAAGTAGAGAATGTGCTTACAAAAATGGGAATTGATCCTAATGAAGCGCAAACTGAAAATAAAGGATAATGGAATATTGCTAAAGATGAAGATTTAGAATTGATGCTGGATGTTTGGGAAGAAAATGAACATTGCTTTTTTCAGGTGATGAGTTTTGTTTGTGAAGTTGGCGATGCAACTCGCCCCGAATTTTTAAAATTATTGCTGGAAGAAAATCATGGTTTTTGCGAAAGTGCTTTTACAATTTTAGATGATGATGTTTATCTAAAATTTACAGCAGAAGCTGATGACATAGATGAAGAACGCATTCATAAAAGCATTACACGCATTGCTTATTACAACGAAATGTTCAGGGAGAAGTTGAAATAGTTATAAGGTTGCCAGTTATTAGTAATATTTTAAACGATTAACTCATAACTAACAACTTCAAGAAAAATGACAAAAATCCTCATAGTTTGCCTTGGTAATATTTGTCGCTCACCATTAGCGGAAGGGATTTTATTGCATTTAATAAAAGAAAAAAACTTACCGCTTATTATTGATTCTGCAGGAACCTCCGATTATCATATTGGTCAGGCCCCCGATACAAGAACAGTAGCCAATGCCAAAAAAAATAAAATTGATCTCTCTTCTTTGCGTGCACGGCAATTTGTTCAAAAAGATTTTGATCTGTTCGATAAAATTTACGTGATGGATAAAAGTAATTTACAGAACGTATTGAAGCTTGCGCGGAATGATGCCGATAAACAAAAAGTAGATCTGTTTTTAAACATTTTGCATCCTGAGCAAAATATGGAAGTCCCTGACCCCTATTATGGAGGTGAAGCCGGTTTTCAAAATGTTTTTGAAATGGTTTGGAAAGCGAGTAAGAAGTTAGCTGATGGTTATTGAGTTATTATTTATTCGGATTGCAACTTAATAACTTATTAACCTAATAACCATACTTCTCTTTCCATCTTGCTTTTAAAAAATTCCTTAATTCGTTTTCACGGGGATTATTTCCAGGATCATAAAATAATTTTCCGGAAATTTCTTTTGGAAGAAACTCTGATTCCACAAAATTATTATCGTAAGAGTGAGCATATTTATAATCTTTCCCGTAATTTAAATTCTTCATTAATTTTGTCGGTGCATTTCTTAATGGTAAAGGCACAGATAGATCACCCGTTTCTCTAACGGCTGCTATCGCCTCTTCAATAGCCATGTAAGCCGCATTACTTTTTGCAGAGCAAGCTAAATAAGCTGCGGTTTGTGATAAAACAATTCTGCCTTCAGGCATACCAATTACATTTACCGACTGAAAACAATTATTTGCAATTACCAATGCAGTTGGGTTAGCATTTCCAATATCTTCACTTGCTAAGATCACCATTCTTCTGGCAATAAATAAGGGGTCTTCCCCACCCTCCAGCATTCTGGCCAACCAATAAACCGCGCCATTAGGATCAGAACCACGCATTGATTTTATAAATGCCGAAATAATATCGTAATGCTGCTCGCCGCTTTTATCATACAATGCCAAATTACTTTGTATGCAGTTTAAAACATATTCGTTAGTTATAACTACTTTATCTTCATTCACAGAATTTACAACGATCTCCAAAGCATTCAATAATTTCCGTGCATCTCCTCCTGAAACCCTGAACAAAGCCTCCGTTTCTTTTAATTCAATTTTTTTCTTTTTTAAAATTTCATCTTTTTCAATAGCATTAGTAATTATGCTTAGTAAATGATGTTCTTCTAAATGTTTTAATACATAAACCTGACAGCGGGACAAAAGCGCCGGAATAACTTCGAAACTCGGGTTCTCGGTTGTTGCGCCAATTAAAGTAACAATTCCTTTTTCAACTGCACCCAACAATGAATCTTGCTGCGATTTACTGAATCTGTGGATCTCATCAATAAATAAAACAGGTTTATCTTGTGTAAAGAAATTATTCTCCTTCGCTTTTTCAATAACATCCCTTATGTCTTTAACACCCGAATTAATAGCGCTTAATGAATAAAACGGACGCTTTAAAGTTTGTGAAATAATTAAAGCTAAGGTAGTTTTACCGACTCCGGGCGGCCCCCATAAAATAAGCGATGGTAAAAGGTTTTGTGTAATTGCGTTACGTAAAGCCGAGCCTTCACCGATAATATGCTCCTGACCTGTATAACTGTTCAAATCTTTTGGTCTTACGCGCTCTGCTAAGGGTTGCATGTTAATTTTTTTAACTTTTAATTTGTAAGTAAAAGTATTACATTTACCAATATATCCCGAACAATTATGTCAACAAAACGCGCACTAAAGTTTTTAAGCTTCGCAGCACTAATTTTTCTTTTTACAAACTCAACGTTTAGAAAAGAAAAAGATCCTTTAAACAAAAGGAAATACGATATTATTCTAATTGAAGTAAAAGATGGTGTTAATGGAAAAAAAGGCGCCTCTGATGAACTTGAATTTAAAGACGGCAAAGTTTTCAGCACTTATTTATTTGATAAATTCGAATACAAATGGCTGAAGTATAAAATAACAACAGATTCGACTTATACTGATGAAACTGAAACTGAAATTAATTATTTTGAAGTTGAATCAACCTATACTGATGCTAAGGATCAAACCTTTATCATGACTTTAAAAATTGATAATTTTGCGATCGACGGTGAGATAAAAATCACAAAAAATGATAAATTGAAAAAGATGTTTGTGTTTAATGGTAAGGAAAAATATTCTAAACCTAAAAAGAAAAAAGATGATAAAGATCCTTATGGCCAATAAGTGTAAGGAAGCATTTAGTTGTTCGTCTGTATAATAAAAATACGGTATGAAATTAAAACTTAAATATTCGATAGCTGTAACCTGGTTTACAGCTATTTTTTTTACAGCTTGCGGACAAACTACAGCTACAAAACAAAAAATTACTACGATGGAAAACAATACAAATATTGCTGCCGGAAATCTTGATACTGCTACTTTTGGTTCCGGATGTTTTTGGTGTGTTGAAGCCGTTTTTCAATTATTAGATGGTGTTACAAAAGTTGAGTCGGGCTACTCCGGTGGAACCGTAAAAAATCCAAGTTACCGCGAAGTTTGTACGGGTACAACAGGACATGCTGAAGTTTGTCAGATCACTTATGATAAAAGTAAAATAAGTTTTAAAGACCTATTGGAAGTGTTTTGGAAAACGCATGACCCAACTACTTTGAACCGTCAGGGAAATGATGCCGGAACACAATACCGTTCTGTAATTTTTTATCATAATAACGAACAAAAACAATTGGCTGAAAAATATAAAGCAGAATTAAACAAATCCGGTGCCTGGGAAAATCCTGTTGTGACTGAAATTACACCTTATACAACTTTTTATAAAGCCGAAGATTATCATCAGGATTATTTTAACTTAAACGGCAGCGAACCTTATTGCAGATTTGTAATACAACCTAAGGTTGATAAATTTGAAAAAGTTTTTAAAGATAAAATGAAAAAACCCTGAAGTGAAGCACATTAATCAGCGTGAATTTATTCACACTAGTAATGATTCTGCTTCAGGGTTTAATTTTTACTGATCATATATTATTTCACCAATGGTAACGGGATAACATAATAAATATTAGTTAACCATTTAGCTGTATCTTTTTCGTGCATTGGATCGGTAACATATTCTTCGATAACATGACTTTGAGTTGGTAAATTATGTTCTTTAATATATTTATCCATCGCAATATGTGCAGCCGCAATTTTATCGTACGGGCCGTAATATTGAACTTGTAAAACTCTGGAAGTAGGAACTGCAAAAGTCTCAAGGCCTTTTAAGTTAGTGCCTTTTGGCACACAAGTAACAGCAGCGCAATCTGCTTCTCCTTTTTGTTCATCATATTTAAAATAAATAGCGCTTGGTGCCATTAAAGGAGTTACTTTGGTTTTATCCAATTCATCAAAGATCTTAGGATAATTTTCAGCAAAGAACGGACTCAATTTTTCAAATGTAAAAGTGCCGCGCTTTCCAACAAATGTTTTTTCTTCCCAATTAATTTCTTTTACCTCATATTGCGCTGTTGGAGCAGGCATTGATTCAACTGCAGTTTTAAATTTGGTTAACCCTTTTTCAAAATCACCGCCCAGCATTTTATCCATGTTCATGAATAACATCATGGCTCTTCCCATAAAACCTACATCAAAAGAAATTCCCCAGGTAATTTTAGATCCGGCATTTTCCGGTTTAACAGCATAAAATGTTCTTGAATCGCCCATTCCATCGAACGTTAATTTTTGAATAACACTATCACCTTCTGTAGAAACCACAACCATTGTGCCTGTACCAACTTCTTTATTTCCTTGCCACGAATAACCGGAACCCGCTTTACCCATTTCGCCCATGTAGCTTACTTTCATGTTTGGGTCTTTTTCACTCCATGGCGACCATTTTTCCTGAAAGAATTTTAAATCTCCCAACTGATTTTTAACGACCGCCGGATCAGCATTAACAACGATAGATCTTTCGACCTGAATTTCTTTTGGTCCGAATAAGCACAGCACAAAGTAAAGAACTACTAAGGCAATAATTACATACAATACTTTTTTCATTTTTTTATTTTTTAATTATGATGCTAATATATAAAAAAATGAGGTTTATTGGATCGTAATTAAGTCCAGAAAAGAAGAAAATTACCTATGGGTTTATTAACAATTGGTTCTTAATTCCTTGCAATAAAAAACCTAAAAGGGTGCAGGTTTATTTAATATCTTTAATTTCATGACCAAGAAAAACTTCTTTGTGTTTCTGATGTTTGCGCTTTTCGTAACAAGCCTGCGAAGTCAGACTTTAACGGTAAATGAAGTTATTTCGTGGCCAAGAGTTGATGCTGAAATGGCAAACGAAAACCTGATAAAAAAAGGATGGGAACAATACGGTTACGAAATTAACAAGGACAGCGGTTTTGTAAGGCGTACCTGGATGATAAAAAATAATTACAACGACCTTAAATCCTACTTTCAATATTATCAATCGGATGCAGACACCATTGAAAATTATATTATTTATCAGTTCTCCGACCGTGACGCTTTTAATTCGTACAAAACTGATCTGAAGAAAATGGGTTACAAACTCCAAAAAGAAAAGAAAAAGAAAAAGAAGAAGGAAAAAAATAAATACAAAGATCAAGAGGAACTTTATTTAGCCGATAAACAATCATCATTAATAAGCATAAAAGAGGTTTTTTTATTGGGATTTAATACGTTTTTAGTGACGTCCTACAACTCCAGATCGAGAATTGCAAAAAGCATAATTGAAGACAATTAAAATTTCATTTCCTCAACACTCCATGCTTGTGGTTTATCATTAAACAAAACCTTGGTTCTGCTCCACACTTTTTCAAATAATTCCGAATCGCGGTAAACATTCAGATCATTTTCGTTTTCCCAAATACTGAAGGTAAAAAAAATATTCGGGTGTATTTTATCTTGCAGCAATTCAACATGACTGCATCCTTTAAATCCTGCAATAAGTTTCCAATTGGTTTTAAAAATGGTTTTAAACTCTTCCACCTTATCGGGCTGAAAAGACATTTTCACAATGCGCTTAATCATTGAATTCAACTATTAAATTAAAATCAAAACTGCGGCCAACATCGCGCGGATATAACATCTTGTAAGCGGATTTACCATTCAGTGCAATTTCTAAATATCCAAAACCATTGAACATAGCTAAAGCATCCCCTACTTTTACATCATCATAAGTTTCGGAGATTTTATTAATGCGTGCACCTGGTAAAACAATGCTGAACTTACGTTTCCCGAGTGTTTTATAAAACACATCTTTAGTTATGTTGGTAATTATATTTCCAAAATCATCAATGTAAATTGATTTGCCTTTTAAATTTTCGGGTGTAGAGAAACTTGAGAACTGATAAGCTTTATAGTAATCTTCCGTCTCCATACCAATATCTTTCAATGCTTTTCCCGTACTGATCTGAGCAGCTGCATCTACAAATACATCCTTTATGAAAAAATTGTGCTGAGCCGGATTATCATAATACAATTGATATACCTTTTCATTAAATTCCTGATCTAAGAGAGTGATTAAACCGTTATCCGGACAAATGACATATTGATTTTTGTAACGGGTAAGTAAATAGCGGCTATTATCAACATTATGGTTATTATTCATGGCTTTAAATCCAAGAATAAATTTTACTCCGACGAGATGAATACTGTTTTCCGGGAAAAAGCCAATAGAATTTCTTAAAATAAAGGCGGCATCTGAAATATTATTATCTTTGATATCACAGCTCAGATCTATTATTTGAACATTATTTACTTTTTGCAATAGGCATGCCTTAACGATGGCTAAATAGGGATCGCGGTAGCCCAGATCGGTTGTTAAGGTTACAATTGGCATAATGTTTGTTCAAAAGTAAAGATAATATAGAGCAGGTTTTTTATAAAATACAGCTTTGATTAACAGTTTTATAAACATTTAAATTAGAAGTCTTGTCAGAAAAAGTAATAGTACTCGAGAGCGTTGAACCGGTTGAAATATATGGCGTTAATGATGTTAAACTAAACATAATTAAGAAGCATTTCGCCAAACTAAAAATTGTCGCGCGAGGTTACAGTATAAAAGTTTTGGGAGAAGAAAATGAAATAATTCATTTCGAAAAAAAATTAAACCTCCTGATAGAATATTATCATAAACACGGTTTGCTTACCGATAAAGTCATTGAAAGATTATTAGGCCCTACCGGTGATGAATTAATTGAAACTACCGAAGCACAAAATGATATTATCCTTTTTGGAAATAACGGTCTTGTCGTAAAGGCAAAAACTGAAAATCAACGCCGGATGGTAGCATCAATGGCAAAAAACGACATGATCTTTGCTATTGGTCCTGCAGGTACAGGAAAAACATACACCGCTGTTGCTTTAGCTGTAAGAGCTTTAAAAAATAAAGAAGTAAAGCGGATCATATTAACCCGCCCCGCAGTTGAAGCAGGCGAAAATCTTGGTTTTTTACCCGGAGATCTGAAAGAAAAACTCGATCCTTACATGCAGCCGCTTTATGATGCTTTGTCGGATATGATTCCTGCAGATAAACTCGTTCAGCATATCGAAAACCGTGTTATACAAATTGCGCCGCTTGCATTTATGCGCGGACGAACACTCGATAACGCATTTGTAATTTTAGATGAGGCGCAAAATACAACGGAGAGCCAAATGAAAATGTTTTTAACCCGTATGGGAAACAATGCAAAGTTTATTATTACGGGTGATGTTACACAAATAGATCTGCCTTCTAAACAACCTTCCGGCTTGTTACAAGCCATTAAATACCTCAAAAAAATTGAAGGAATAGATTTTATTGAATTAGACAGCCGTGATGTTATCCGTCACCGACTTGTAAGTGCCATTATTCAAAGTTATGAAGCCAACTAAAAAATATTTACTTTTATATAAAAATCCTCCTCTCCTTTTAGGAGAGGAATGAGGTGAGGTTAATATGAAAGAATTCATTAAGAGTAAAATAAAAGCATCAGCCGATCTGAAAACATCGCTGCTTAACAACGAAGAAATTTTAAATTCAATCAACTCGGTGGTGACAGAAATAATTAACTGTTACAAAAAAGATGGCAAAGTTCTTTGGGCCGGTAATGGCGGAAGTGCTGCTGATGCACAACATTTATCTGCTGAATTAAGCGGAAGATTTTATTATGATCGTCCACCACTTTTTTCAGAAGCTTTACATGTAAATACGAGTTATACAACTGCGGTTGCGAATGATTATAGTTACGATATTATTTATGCACGCTTGGTAAGAGCAATGGGACGAAAAGGTGATATCTTAATTGGATTATCAACCAGCGGGAATTCAGAAAATGTTGTAAAAGCAATTGAAGCTGCAAATCAATTAGGGATGATCACTGTTGG
>DATMPR010000478.1:0-17112 GCA_035567575.1 Bacteroidia bacterium | reverse complement strand
CTTGAGTAACGGTAGGCGTGACCGGAGCCGCGCCAACTGTTATTGTAGCTGTTCCAATTACCTGACACGCGCCTGTTGAAGCAGTATAAGAATAAACAGATGTAGTTGAGGGAGAATAACCGGCCGATGTTCCTGTTTGATTTCCCGTCCAAACAACTGAAGCTGCATTTGTAGAAACACTTACAAAACCCGTTTGTCCAACACAAATAGTTGTGCCGGTTGAAGTGGCTGTAGGGGAATTAACAACTGAAACTGTACTTGTAAAAGGAGAGCTTGTGCCAACTGAATTAGTTGCGACTAATGTTAAGGTATAAATACCGGCAGCTGTATAGGTAACACTAGGATTTTGTACTGTTGAGGTTGGCGGTGCGCCACCCGGAAAATTCCATAACCAGGAAGTTGGATTATTTGACGAAGCATCGCTAAATACAAAAGGTAAATTTAAACACGCACTTGAATATGCATTGGTGTAAAAAGCAAAGGGCGGGGATGAAGGATTGGTGTACAAATCTGTTTCCCATGTTCCTCGGCCATAAGTTCCGGCACGAAGTTTTCCTGCAGGATAATAAATTTTAAGATCATTAACAACCACATTTGGAAGGCCCGACATGTAAGGAATCCACGAGCCCATACTCAATTCACGATAATAAACGCCAACATCCGTACCAACATAAACCGCACCCGAGCTGTTATTTTTATAGACAATACAGTTTGCAGGAATGTTAGGCAATCCTGCTGAATAATTTGTCCATGTAACACCACCGTTAGTAGAATAAAAAACTTTATTTCCTGCTGAGTAACCCGACAATGTTACATAAACATTGTTTGCATTTAAATTATCAATTGTGATGTCTGTAATTTGTGATGTACCAACAGGCAAAGTTCCTGTAATGGAATTCCACGATGTGCCGCCATTTGTAGTTTGGTATATGGACGCGGCTCTTGAAGCATAAATAATATTAGTGTTTGAAATCGCCACTTCAATATGTAAAACATCTCCCGCGCTTCCAAGCGGAGCTAACATTGTCCAGCTTGCTCCTTTATTAGTTGATTTAAATACATCCTGCATACCGCAATAAAAAATATTTGGATCTCCGGGCGAAGGGTTTTGCGTAATAGGCGCAACCCAAGCACCGGTGCCTGTTAAACCGGTAACAATGTTTGACCAGGATGTTCCGGAGTTGGTTGACAAATAAAAATCACCGTAATAGATAGAAGAAACTAAAGTTGAGTTAGAACTCCAGTCAACAAAACAATCCATGCCGTCACCGCCATTTACTTCTGTCCAATTTGTTCCCATTAATAAATTAGTTCCGTTATCCTGATGTCCGGCAATTAAAATTGTTGGAGAAGAAGCAGAGTTTCCGATTCTGTATTGCTGCGAAATATTCATGGCTCCGTTTATTACAGCAAATGTTGCTCCGCTGTTTGTTGTTACAGCAATACCGCCATCAGTTCCCAAATAACAGGTTGTTCCGTTTGTATATTGTACGTCGTGCAAATCGGCATGAACATAAGGAACTCCTCCGCCTCCATACCAATGTGTATTCAGTGCCCATGTAACGCCACCGTTAGTTGACCTCCAGCTATTCACTCCGCCAACTGTAATTTCGTTGGAGTTTGTTGGAGATGCTCCAATAGCCAAATCATACCAGCCTTGTCCGCCGGCGTCGGTTCCTGTTGTGTTCCATCCAAAAACATTCGGAGAGGATGACATTGCAGAAAAGGATGTTGCAGAATTTGTAGAACGATAAAGGCCGCCAAAACTTTCATCAGTCCCATTGCTGGCCAAAACATAAACACAATTTGGATTGGCAGGAGTAACAGCAATTGCAGACCGGTCAATAGATGGAAGAGTACTAAAAGAAACACCGGTGTATGATGTGCCGCCGTTCGTTGATCTGTAAAAATTACTTCCGCCGCCACAATATACAGTTGTTGTATCTCCCGGTTTATATTCTGCATCTTTAAAACCTCCTGCTAAAGTTAAACTCCAGGTAGCGCCGCCGTTAAAAGTGCGGTACATTCCTGCTGATGTTGCAGCAATAATTTTATTTGGATTAAGAGGATTAATTAATAAACGTCCAATACGCCGCTGCAGACTTGTTGCCCAAACTAAACCGGTAGGATTCCAGGTAAGTCCTCCATCAATAGATTTTAAAACGCCGGTTGAATGCGTGTCTCCGGCATCATTATCTCCGGTGGCAATATACATGTTAAGAGGATTGATTGGATCTATCGCTATATCATTAATTCCTAATGACGCTAATTGATCGGTGTTAGTTGTCCACGAAACCCCTCCATTAGATGATACCCACAATCCTCCCGCAGCTGTACCAACATAAATAGTATTTGTACCTGCAGGATGAAAACGAATGCACTGTAAGCGGCCCGCATCACCATTAGTTGGTGAGCCATACGGACCTAACGGAGTCCAGTTAGCGGTTATGGAAGAAGGTGTTGCAGTTATGATCTGTTTAGCAAAAGGATTTGACTGTAAATAAGATTGAAATTCTTCATATGCTTTTGAACGCGAGGCATTAGCCATGTTTCCCGTTGGATAAACACGGGGCTCTACAAAATTCGCCCAACGCATAAATTGTTTGTAACCTTTGCCGCGTTCGTACGGACGGTTTTTCCAATACTCATTAAATTCTTTTTTAATATCGTAAAAATTTGCACTGGAGTCGTGCATTATGTCAACCCATTTTTGAGCGTTTAATGATAAAAACAGTGATGCGAACAATAAAATAAAAACAATTTTTTTCATATTATTTTGTCGCGGGGAAGAACTATAAAGATAAGGTATTTAAAGTAAAAAACCTATTTATAAAAGGGTGCTCCAAAACAAACAAATTGCTCTTATAACTAAGAATAATTGTGGTCTGTTATTGCAAACACCCTAATATAAGACGGCTCAGAAATATTATTAACCACCTAACGTGAATTAATATAAAGGCAAAAGCCATGAAGTGCTAATGGTTTAAACTACAATATAATATAGCTAATTTAATGGCATACAAACAAGTCAATTCCGACAGATTATGGTCTTTTATCGATTTAACAATTACTTGTTTATTAAAAAAAAGGCCGGGCTTAAATAGAGCCGAATAATGAAATAGTTTTATTAAAATAATTTTTAGCACCTGCATGAGAAAAAAGCCCTCCCGTACCACCGCCGAAAACAGAAAGATATTTGTACTCGACACTTCAGTAATCATTTACGATCACACGGCCATAAAGAATTTTAAAGAACACGATGTGGTAATACCCATAACGGTATTAGAGGAACTCGATAACTTTAAAAAAGGTAACGATACAAAAAATTACGCAGCCCGCGAATTCATAAGATATATTGATAAGCTTTCAGGGAAAAACAGTTTACAAGACTGGACCGCGATTAACGGGCCAACACGCGGGAAGTTTAAAATAGAGATGAATACTTCAAGCAAAGTAAATGCTGAAAGAATTTTCGACGACCGCAAAGCAGATCATAAAATTTTGAATACGGCTTTATATATGGCCGAAACAAATCCGGGGCGTAAAGTTATTTTAATTACAAAGGATATTAATCTTAGAATAAAGGCAAAATCATTAAGCCTGCACTCTGAAGATTATGAAACCGGAAAAATAAAAACGGTTGATGAATTATATACAGGCATGAGCGAACTTGAAAAAGTATCAGCCGAAAAAATAACAAGCATTTATCAGAAAGGATTTAGCGGCTCAAAGGATGTTTTAAAGCGTATCGAAACTTTCCCAAATCATTATTACATTTTAAAGAACGGATCACAATCGGTTTTAGCGCGATATAACAAAGAAGACGAAACTTTACAGCGAGTTATTAAAACAGCAGCATTCGGCGTGATTCCAAAAAATGCAGAACAATCCTTCGCACTCGACGCGATAATGAATCCGGAAATTAAATTAGTAACAATACAAGGCGTAGCAGGAACAGGAAAAACATTGTTGTCTTTAGCGGGAGCATTGGAACAACGGCGCAACTATCATCAAATATATTTGGCACGTCCAATTGTTCCGCTTAGTAATAAAGACATTGGTTATTTACCGGGCGATGTTAACTCAAAACTAAATCCATACATGGAGCCGCTTTGGGATAATTTAAAATATATTCGCAGCCAATTCAACGAAAAAGATAAAGAACACAAACAACTTAACGAAATGGTGGAAAGCCAGAAACTGGTTGTTTGTCCGCTTGCTTACATTCGCGGAAGAAGTTTAAGCAACGTGTTTTTTATTGTTGACGAAGCACAAAACTTAACGCCGCATGAAGTAAAAACAATCATTACTCGCGCAGGCGAGAACACGAAAATTATTTTCACCGGAGATATTCATCAAATTGATACGCCTTACCTCGATGCGCAAAGTAATGGCCTTAGCTATTTAATTGAAAAAGTAAAAGGCCAGCCGCTTTATGCTCACATCACCTTACAAAAAGGCGAGCGCAGTGATTTAGCTAATTTGGCGAACGATTTATTATAGTATTTCGTTGTTAATTAGACGCGTTCCTGGTTTTAATCAATTAGAATAATATTTTTTCTGCCTGTTATTTATTTTTACTTTTGTAGCCTCTTAATCGCAATCACATGTCAGTACAAAACGTAGATGTATTAGTAATAGGCGCAGGTCCTGCAGGAACAATTGCCGCCAGCATCATTAACAAAGCCGGATTTAAAACCACAATAGTTGAGAAAGAAAAATTCCCGCGATTTGTAATTGGCGAAAGTTTATTACCAAGAAGCATGGAAGCGCTTGAAGAAGCAGGATTATTAGAGGCGGTTAAAGCAAAAGGATTTCAGGAAAAATTCGGCGCGAAATTTATTAGAGGAAACGAATCGTGCGATTTTAATTTTAGCGATCAATTTACAGATGGCTGGAAATGGACCTGGCAAGTACAGCGCGCTGATTTTGATCTGACTTTAGCTGAAGAAGCAAAACGACAAGGTGTTGATGTTTGTTTTGAAACAGCAGTTACAGGAATAAAATTTGACGGAACCAATTCGACGACTACAGTTGTAAATAAAGACGGAAGCACAGATACCATTAATGCAAAATTTATTGTTGACGCAAGCGGATATGGCCGCGTTATACCACGCTTATTTAATTTAGACCGGCCAAGTAATTTACCCGTGCGTAAAACTTTATTTGCGCATATAAAAGATCCGGATAGAACACAATATGATGAACCAAACCGAATTATGGTGGTGGTGCACGAACCAACAACCTGGATCTGGGTAATTCCTTTTTCAAACGGAATAACTTCTGTTGGCTTTGTTGCGAACAAAGAATTTTACGAGAAAACAAAAGGGATGACGCCTGAAGAACAATTACGAACTTTAATTAATAGTGATGCGACAATTAAAAAACGTTTTGGTGATAAAGAATTTATTTTTGAACCACGGACCATCGAAGGCTGGAGCGTGACCACTGATAAATTTTATGGCAACGGTTTTGTTTTAACAGGAAACGTAACAGAATTTTTAGATCCTGTTTTTTCTTCGGGTGTTACTTTAGCGGCAGCTTCAAGTCAGCGTGCGGCTAATTTGGTAATTAAACAATTAAAAGGAACTAAAGTTGATTGGGAAGAAGAATACATGAAGCCAACGATGATCGGCGTTGAAACTTTTAAAAGTTATGTGATGGGATGGTACGACGGAACACTTTATGAAATATTCTTCGCTAAAGAAATTAATCCTGAATTTAAAAAACAAATTTGTTCTGTGCTGGCCGGTTATGTTTGGGATCTCAGTAATCCGTTTGTAAAAAAACACGACCGCGCATTAAAATCTTTAGCTGAGGTTATCCGCATAAGTAAGAAAGAAGATGTGGTTAAATAATTAATTATTCTTTACCGCGGTAGAATTAGGATCCGGGGAAAGCCTTACGCGGGAATCCATTTCAAGCATTGCTGCTAAAACCAATTGAGAATAATTTTGCGATGCCGAACGGAAATGCCTTGTTTGCGCATGCCACAAATTATAAATTAAATTCATGTCTCCTTTTTGCGGCATAAAAGTATAAAGCGCTAATTTTACATTTCCGGAACCTGCGTGATAAGAATGCATCACCAGCAATTTAAACCAAAGGTCATTTTCATTATACTCAATGTGCAGGGAGTCTAAAATTAATTTTGTGTTCGGAATGCAAATTGTTTTTATGAGACTGGAAGCCGCATAAGCCGAACGATCGAAATCGGCACGTTCATCTAATTGACGGTTTACTTTTAAACCAAAAAGTCGCGCAACTTCTTTCATTAATTGAAACGAACCGTAAGCCCCCGCGTTTGATTTTTGTAATTTATTCGGACTCTCAATTAATAAAATAGCCTGTGCGTACCAAGGATCGACATCATTCGCCACGAAATCATTTATGCCGCGGTCAAAATTTTCAAACGCTCTTTCAAAATCATAAAAAAATTGTTTGCCATCCGTTAATAAAACGCGGCATGAAGAATCCTGTCCGTTTGCACATCTAACGCTATCGCGATAAAATTGTTTTCTATCATTGTTTTTCGTTGCCCAGCTTTTTTGATGTGTTTTTCCAACCACCTGTCGGTTATAGCCCAAGCTTAAGAGAGCAGAATCCTGATGTAGATTCATAATTTGTCTCCAGAATTTAACTTGAGACAAAGTATCACAACGAAAATCATAGATCTGTTTATCAAAAACATAATCACGGCTTAATTTATCATCAAGCTTGCAAACGCCAATAACGTCACAGCAAAGATCTTTATTTACAACAACCGGCTTTATGCTGTCGTTTCCTCCTCCGTTAAAAAGGTGTGGTAAAAAGGCTATGAAGGCAAATAATTTCATACAATATATTGAAGCATAAGTTACGAAAAAAACAGCAATCGTAATAAGTATAAACGCAAAACTTTTCAATCCGTTAAAGTTAATTAACATTATTATTTAAAAATAGCATGCCTTCGCATTTTAACCAATTTAATTTCCTTTTATTTGCTGTCGAATTTACCGGATTTCAGAATTAGCGATTTATTGTTATTTTTATAGCTTTAACAAATGAAACTGAAGATACTTTTGATCATCTGTGGAATGTTTTTCCTTTGTGAGGCACAGGCACAAAACCGGAAAACGGACTCACTTGTGCAATTGCTTAAAACCCAAAAGGAAGATACTAATAGAATAAACACACTTATTCAAATAAGCCGTGCAATAAGAAAAGCTGATCCTGTAGGAGCAATGAATTATATTAGTGAAGGCTTAACCCTTTCAGAAAAACTCGGATCCAAAAAAGGCATTGTAAAATTCAATACTATAAAAGGAAACGTTTACAGCGTTACAGGAAAAAATGACAGCGCTCTTATCTGTTATAATTTAGCCTTGAAATTGGCCGAAGAGATCAATTCAAAAGTAGTAATGTGTACAATTAACAACAACATTGGCCTTATTTATTTTAACCGGGGCGATTATAATAAATCATTGGAGTATACTAAAAAAGTACTTGAAGAGTCGTCGAAAACGGGCGAGAAACTTCTTCATGCGAGAGCTTTGAGTAACATTGCCTCCTGCTACGAACAAACGAAAGATTACAAAACTGCAATTGATTTTAATCTTGAAGGAATAAAAGAATTTGAAGCCATTCATGAAAAAGGAATTTCATACATCTACGGAAATACAGCAAATCTTTATAGTCTTGTGAACGACCAGGTTAAAGCGGAAAGCTATGCCAATAAAGCCCTGGATATATCGTTGGAAGAAGGCGATAAAATGATAGAATCGTTAAGCTACAATGTACTGGCGGCGATTAATAATAAGAAAGGAAATTACGCAAAAGCCGAAAAGTACGCTAAAAAGGCTAACGTGTTATCGAAAGAAATCCAATCGAAAGAATTCATGAAGCTGGATTACCAATTACTTTCTGAAATATTTGAAAATAAACACGACTATAAAACGGCGTTAGAATATCACAAATTATTTTCCGGCATACAGGATTCGCTTTACAATGACGAAAACCTAAAACAAGTAATGCAAATGCAGCAATTATTTGAAACCGAGAAAAAAGAAAAAGAGATCTTTTTACTAACCAAGGAAAAACAATTGCAGGAAGTTGAACTCGAAAAAAAGGCGGAACAGCTAAATAAGAATAAGATCGTCACGTATTCAATTGCCGGCGGATCACTCCTGGTCTTTTTATTGCTTGTGGTTGTATATAGCCGTTACCAGTTAAAACAAAAAGCCAACAAACAGCTGGAAGAACAGAAAAAAGAAATTATAGGGCAGCGGGATGAGATCAGTTTAAAAAATAAAGAGATCACAGACAGTATAAATTATGCAAAAAAAATACAGGACGCGCTTTTGCCGTCGAGAGAGCAGTTGTCAGCGCTTTTTCCGGAAAGTTTCGTTTTGCATTTACCGAAAGATATTGTAAGCGGAGATTTTTTCTGGATAGAAGTAAAAGAAGGACAGAAAATGATCGCTGTTGCGGATTGTACCGGCCACGGAGTTCCCGGCGGATTCATGAGTGTATTAGGTATGGAAAAATTATACGAGGCCGCCCAGTCGTGTAATGGACCGGCCCAAATGCTGAAATACCTAAACGTTTTTATAAAAAAAGCTCTTCAGCAAAACAATGAGGAAGCTAATTCACGCGATGGAATGGATATTATACTTTGCAGTATTGATGAAAGTTCTCAAACACTTAATTACTCAGGCGCTAACCGGCCTTTATGGATAGTGGAACAACAAAAAATAACCGAAATTAGTCCTGATAAAACAGCAATAGGCGGACACACTTCCGGTGAATATGAATTTAAATCGAATGAAATAAAATTGAATAAAGGGAGTATGGTTTATTTATTTTCAGATGGCTTTGCCGACCAATTTGGGGGTGAAAATAAAAAAAAGCTAATGACCAAACGTTTCAAAGAGTTAATTGTAAAAGCAAGTGCATTACCGATAAAAGATCAGGAAAAGTTTTTTAATAAATATTTTAATGAATGGAAAGGCGCGCTTGAACAGATTGACGATGTTTTAGTAATAGGATTTACTGTTTAATGATTCGTCCTGATAATTTTTCAAGTTTTAACTAAGCGAAAGAAATAATAAGAAAAGTTTTTTTATCAGGCGAACAGTTTTTGAAACACTTCTTCCATTTTATTTACTGTTATGATCTCAATGGGGAAGTGTTTTCAAATCTAAACCTTTTTTGTCAGATAGCAATAAATATTTCAACTGATTTTAATTTAATTCGCGGGACACTCTTATTGATACGCGTGAATGGTAATTCAGAAATAATTAAGACATAAAAGAAAGCAGCCATTCAATAGCTTTTTCTTTCGAATCGAACATCTGCATTTTTACAGCCCGCTGATGCGAAAAATTAATCAGGAAGTTGATAACGATCCTGTGCGCGAGTGATTTTACAATAACCGCAGTAGCTTGCGTCATTTGATTTCGTTTGTTGCTTTCAGAATACTCTCTTGCTTCTTTTGAAATGGAAGTATAACGGCCAGGATTTACAAGAATGCAATAAGGCGCTTTTTGATTAAAATTTTGTTCCAGCAATGCGTCTAATTCAATAATATCTTCAAGCTGAACTTCGTAATTATCGTTAAGATGGAGATAAAGTATGCCATTATTCCAAAATTCAATATGGCAATAATGCAGGGAATGAGATTCAAGTATGGTCGGGGATTCCAAAGTTGAGGGCAATAATAAAAAATATCCGGCTGAAAAGCAACTAACCAAATAATTTTTGAAACACTTCTTCCATTTTGCCTACTGTTACGACTTCAATAGTGAATTGTTTTAAATCAAGTCCTTTTTTATTGTAGGCAGAAATAAATATTTTCTCAAATCCTAACTTTTGTGCTTCGGAAATACGTTGTTCAATTCGGTTTACAGATCGAATTTCTCCCGTTAAACCAACTTCACCTGCAAAACATACATTTTGCTGGATTGGGAGATCTTCGTTGCTCGATAAAATTCCGCACACCAAAGCCAGATCGATTCCCGGATCTTCAACTTTTATGCCGCCTGCAATATTTATGAAAACATCTTTAACTGCTAATCTGAATCCGCAACGTTTTTCTAAAACTGCTAGCAACATCGACAATCTTCTTAAATCAAATCCGGTTGATGAACGCTGAGGTACACCATAAGCTGCGCTGCTCACTAAAGCTTGCGTTTCAATTAACATCGGACGGTTACCTTCCATTGTTGCGGCGATTGCAACTCCGCTTGTCGCATGTTCGCGATGTGTGATTAAAATTTCCGAAGGATTTGTGACTTCTCTTAATCCATCACCATTCATTTCGTAAATGCCCATTTCGTTGGTGCTGCCGAAACGGTTTTTTGTGGCGCGCAATAAACGGTAAACATGATTTGTATCACCTTCAAATTGTAAAACCGTATCCACCATGTGCTCTAAAACTTTTGGTCCGGCCAGACTTCCTTCTTTGGTAATATGACCGATCATAAACACAGGCGTATTCGTTTCTTTCGCGAAACGCAAAAATTCAGCGGCACATTCGCGCACTTGCGAAACACTTCCCGGACTGCTTTCCACATAACTTGTATGCAATGTTTGTATAGAATCGAGAATCACTAATTGCGGTTGTATTTCTTCTATCTGCTGAAAAATATTTTGCGTGTTGGTCTCTTGTAAAATAAAACAACTTTCGGTTGTCACACCGATCCTTTCGGCGCGCATTTTTATTTGCTGTTCGCTTTCTTCACCGCTAACATAAAGTATTTTCAAATTTTTTAAACGAAGTGCAAGCTGTAACATCAAGGTTGATTTACCAATGCCGGGCTCACCGCCAAACAAAACTAAACTGCCGGGAACAATACCGCCGCCCAATACTCTTGTTAATTCTTTGCCGGGAACAGCAATCCGTGGATAATCCTGCAAACCTACTTCCTGTAACAAAACAGATTTGTTGGTACCATTAGCATGTTTATTGGAAGCAAAAACCTGCAGCCTGTCGTTCTTAGTTTCTTTCTGAACTTTTTCTTCTACAAGCGTATTCCACTCGTTACAACTTGTGCAACGACCCGTCCATTTATTATGCTGCGTGCCACAACTCTGACAAAAATATGTGGTTTTTACTTTGCTCACGGAACAAAGTTAGGCTAAAGAAGAAGGATTGGTTGCTATGGATTGTAGCAATTTGGAAAATCAGGAAATAAAAATTGATATATGGGAATTTCGAACCCTTTTTCGCTCTTAAATTTAAAAAAGGTCATTTCGTCACCACAATTGCTCCGTAGGGGCAAACCGCTTGTAACAACAAAATCACAACCTACCCGAGCTCCGTAGGAGCGGCCTGTTCTTCCCAATTAAAAAGATATTTTTCATTATAGTTAACATTAAATTCCTTCAAGAATTCAATATATTCTTCCTTAAAACTCTTTTTCTTATGATGCTCTTCCTGATTTAAAATGTAATTATAAACCTTTTCAATATGTGAATGAGAGTACGAAAATGCGCCATAACCTTCTTGCCACTGAAATTTTCCCTTAACCCAACCTTTTTCATTTATGAATTTTGATGAATTGTTTTTCACATCGCGCATTAAATCTGAAATCAACATGGAAGGTCTTAAACCAATGAAACAATGAACGTGATCCGCAACCCCGTTCACAATAATTGCTTTTTGTTCTTTAGCCTTTATGATTCCTGAAATATATTTATGTAATTCGGCTTGCCATTTTTTATGTATTAGATTTTCCCTGCCCTTTATAGCAAATACGGTTTGAATATAAATTTGAGAATATGTGCCCGCCATTTTTTACTTGTAATTGTAGCTCCATTGAACTGATTAACCCGCCTTAGTACCGGAAGTGATATAGTTATCGCAGAACTATTTTAATCCCGAAGGGATGGGATTATTATAGAACTAATTATTAACCCGAATGTAAAAACCCTGAAAGGATGACATCTCACGAACCATTATTTCATCCCTTCGGGGTTTAGTGTTTGGCGCGCCGTTTTTTATTATAATCATTTCAGCCCTTCGGGCTTTTTTTATAAAAACAAATGTAAGTTGGTTTTATAAGATCGGTTGCTACAGATCGTAGCAATTTGGAAAATCGGTAATTATAAAATAAACACAAGGGAGCATATGGGGAGGGGTATCTTACCGAGTTTTTAGTATTCAAAACATTTTAAAGTTTCACATACTTTATGGTTTTTCGATTGTACTTTCATTCCCATCAATGTGCTTTTCAAATAGATCAATTATCACTTGGAATATTTTCCAAATCGCCAAGAATAATAAAATCAGAAAAGAACATTTTAATGTAATTCTATCTAAGTACAACACAGACTTGTACTATCCAAAATGTTACATTCATTGTTTTATAAATATTGTTTTATCCATTCTCGTGCTTCGTTTTCGTCAGAACACATTTTTATAGGAAATTTCGATTTTGTAAAACCAAGATATAAACTAGCCAATATTTTCATTAACGGTTTGTGAATGATAAAAGCAACAGCTTTAAATAAATCAGCAAGTTCTTTAGAGTTGTAATCTCTGATCTCTTTAGAAGTAGGAGTAGATTCGTTGATTTCCATTATGGCACAAACCTTTTTATTGCCAGCTCTTTTTTTAAATGATTCTATATCCTTTATATGAGTTTCTAAATCTGGTGGAGTACCTTTTTTAGTAACTATATATATGAAACCGTTTACATACCAGTACTTACTGATAGTAGTTTCAAAAACCTCTGCTGAATCTGGTGGCAGCATATTACAACTGTTGGTGCACCAAATGTACGGTTTTTATGCTTAATTACAATTAAATTGGTGATAGTGTATATAGCAATTTGAGAAAACCTTATAAAGTTTCTGTACTCTTTAGTATTCATCTCTAAAATTATTTATCTCTTACTTACTCAACATCACAAAGGCCGCCCAGTAAAAAGGTTCTTTGTATTTTGTTTTGAGTTGTTTTTGGGCATCGGCGAAGGCTTGTTGTTTGTTGCCGCTTTTGCTGTAGTTGCTGTAAAATAAAGTCATTAATTGCATGGTGGCATCATCACTCACACTCCATAAACTCATGATGATGGATTTTGCACCGGCAATTAAAAACGAACGCTGTAAACCAAAAACGCCTTCGCCTTGTTTCACGCTTCCTAATCCTGTTTCACAAGCGCTGAGAACTACCAGATCTGTTTTATCTAAATTTAAACTCAACGCTTCGTAAGCAGTTAAAATTCCATTATCGCTATTTGTACCGCGGTAATTTTCATCAAACACGTTTTCGCAATTAGCTAAAAGCACACCGCTGCGCAATAATGGATTTTGTTTAGCGACCGTTACATCAACACCTAAAACTTTATTGACTTCCACTTCGCTTAGGTCGGCTAAAAAATAACCGTGCGTTGCAATATGTAAAATGCTTGGCGACTTAATGTTTTTTATCGCAGATTCAGTCGCGGCCGCGCCAATTAAAACTGTGTTTTGCACTTGTGCAGAATTTAATATTTTTTTAATATTTTGAACTTCTGCTTCGGTTCCGGGTAATTGTGGAATAACACCGTTTGCACCGTAAGCCGGATTACCAATTAAAAAAGCACTCGCCGGTTTTTTTGCTGTGGCAAGATTTTGTTTTACATCAAGAAGATCTTTTGTGTTTCCTACAAATGAAATGGTGTATTTGTCAATTAAATAAGCACCGCTCGCATCCTTCAAAGAATTTATGCTTAACTGATGATACAAACCATCGAGCGATAAATATAATTTCTTCACGCCTGTTAATTGCGCATCTAAACTTTTCCAAACGATTCCGTACGCTTCGTTCTCGGGTTTTCGGTTAATTGTTTTATCGCGGAATGTTTTTACAGTTTCCTGAATTAATTGCGCATCGCCTAATTCAACCAGTGTTGCTTTGTTATTATTTACAACAACCGCAATGTATTTTGATTTTCCGGTAAAACCATTATTGTATTCATTGATCTCAACAATTTCAACTGCGGCTTCATCTGCACCGAGAGTTTTTGAAATACTTTCGAAGTTGACAACACTGGCTGTTTTACTCTCGCTAAACAAAGCGCTTTTTTGAGAAAGTGTTCTTTCATACTCATTCGCTTTGTTTTCTAAACTGTCAACGTTAATGTGTTCTTCCTTTAATTCTTCTTTCGATAACTGATAAGCCGTATTTAGCTGTTCCTTTGTCTCTAGCCAACTATTATAAGTTGACTGCAATTCAACATTACCGCTGCTCGCAATAGCGTTGCGAATTTTAGAAGATGTATTTAGTAAAAAGCCTTTTGTATTTACTAATGTGTTGTATAACGAAGTTAACAGCGCTGGTTCCTTTGTGTAATTAGCAACAACAAATGAGTAATAACGGTGCAATAATGTATTTGTTTTTTCCCAATATAATGTTTTTTCGTTATCGTTTAGGGAATTGAAAAAAGTATTGATGTAATTCTGAGTGTTATCAATTACGATCTGATAATTTGTTTTTGCCTCGGCAATTTGTCCGCCAAGCCATTGTGTTAACGCCAGATCTTCCAGCGACTGAATGTAATTCGGGTGTTTTTCGCCGTAAATTGTTTTTTTCTTTTCCACAACTGATTTTAATAATTCCAATGATTTTGGAATGTTATTAGTATAGCGATAAAAATTTCCGAGATCCTGCATTGCAGATAGAGTGGAGGGATGAGAATCTCCCAACTTGCGCTTGTCAATATCCACCGCGCTTAATAATAATTTTTCCACATCGGCAGTTTTGCCCATTTCCATATACAAACCGGCAAGTCCGCGTTTTAAATGGGCGAGATCAGGATGCGCGCCTAATTTCTTTTCTTTAATAGCGATGGCTGATAAATATAATTTTTCTGCTTCGGGATATTTTTTTTGCAGACGTAAAATGTTAGCCTGATTAATTTGTAATTTAATATAGTTAGAAGAATTATCTTTTAAAACTTTAGCTGCGTGCTCAATGGAACTTTGCATGTCGGTTTCGGCAACATTTAATTTCGCCATATCAGTGTGCGCCATTGCTAAATTATTATGAACTAAAGCCTGACCGAGCTCATCATTTTCTTGTTTTAAAATTGCTAAAGCATCATTCAAATATTTTTCAGCCTGAGTGTATTCTCCCAGATCTTTTAATAAAACACCCTTGTTGTTTAACGAAACAGCGTACATTGTTTTTGGATCAATATCTTTCCGTAATTCCAAAGCCTGGTCGCTAAACGGCTTTGCTTTTGTGTAACGACCATTCGATTGATACAGCAAACATAAATTACTTATCACCTGCGAATAATTTAAACCGCTCTTGTTTCCGGCCGTCTCGTAAAAAAATTTAGCTTGTTTGAAACTTGATTCAGCCAAATGAAATTTATTGGTCGCCATGAATAATTCGCCATTACGGTTATTGGTATAAGCTTTATCTTCATTCGAAATATCATTTCCCTGATAAAACTTTTTTCCGTTCGAAATGGTATTTCCTATGGAACTTCCTTTTTCTGAATTCTCAAATGTTCCACTGTTATCAATAAAAGAAATGGCGTAATTAAAATTACTCTCGTCAAATTCCTTGCGTGAATTATCCAAAGACTCTCTTAATTTATCTTTACCATGATTTTTAAGAGCGTTAGTTGCGCTGTTATTGTCAATCTTATCTTTTAAATTTCCTAAATTAAATTGGGCAAATGAAAACGCGAAGTTCAATAAAAATAAAGCCGCAATGTAAATCTTTCTCATTTTATTTTAAATTAATTAATTCGTTTGTTTTAAGAAGCAGATCCATGAATAATATTTTTGGATTCGCATTACGTTCAACGTAATAATAGGAGGAGTTAAATTCTTCAACTAATTTTTCGTAATTTTTTTGAGAGACAAAGGGCGCGAACTTTTCTAAAAACTTCCGTTCACGTCCGCCCAGGCGAACCAGATCGCGAGAACCAAAATTATACATTAAGCTATCTCGGAAAATTTCCAATGAATAATGTAAGAATTGTTTGTGTTTTTCTCTTCCGTTAGCTGCATTCTGGTCAACCCACAGCAAAGCTTGTCCGCCATCAAATTTCAAAGCCAATCGCATGAATGATTGAAAATGCTCGAGAAAAGATAACTGCTCATCATTTTGCGTTAATTGTTTTATGGCTTCATTAAAATTACCATCACACAAAAATGCGGCTTGAGTTGCATTGTCTTGCGTTACGCCGTATTTTTTTATGAGCGCATCGGTAATTTCACTTTCTTTTAATCTTGTAAACGGAATTTGCTGCACGCGGGAAATAATAGTTGATAAAAGCGCATCCGGATTATTACACACCAACATAAAAATGGTTTGCTCAGGCGGCTCTTCTAAAACTTTTAATAACCTATTGGCGGCTTCTGTGTTCATTTTTTCAGGCTGCCAAATGATCATCATTTTATAAAGTCCTTCGTAACTCGTGTAACTTAATTCACGGATAATATTTCCGCTTTCCTCAACCGGAATAATTGGCTGTTTATTTTCTGCACCCAAAAAATCGCACCAATCATTAATGTTTAAATAAGGCGCTTCTAAAAAAGCTTCACGGAATTCTTTAATTAGATCTGCACTCGACTTTACGTATTTCGATTTTATGATCGGAAAAACAAAATGCAGATCGGGATGAATTAGTTTGCTTGTCTTAATGCAGGAAGGACAAGTTCCGCAAGAATCATGTGCCTGCCTATTGGAACAAAATAAATATTGTGCAAAAGCAACCGCTGTGGCTAAATTTCCGGAACCATCAACACCATTAAACAATAAAGCATGCGGTAAACGGTTTTCGCCAACCATTTTTAGTAAACGGTTTTTCACTTCTTGTTGTCCGACTATATCCGATAGAAACATGTAGTAAATATAGGCATTTTCCATTGGTCATTTCGAACTTGTTTCGGAATCTTTCAAAGGATAGATGCTGAAACAAGTTCAGCATGATCACAGGATTAAACTAAAGAATACATTTTTCCGGGGTGAGATCTAACAACATTAGAGAACTCTAATTGCAGTAAAAGCGAAGACACTTTACTAATGGGAAAACTACTTGAATAGCTAATTTCATCCATGTGTACTTGTTTTTTATCTTTTAAAGCAGTGACAATTTTTTGCTCTTCTTGATTAAGATTCAGTAACAATGG
>DATMPR010000477.1:0-3147 GCA_035567575.1 Bacteroidia bacterium | reverse complement strand
GAAAAATCTTACCATAGGTTTAAAGCGATTTGCTTTTGCCCCATCATCTCCTGCTTCGCTGCCATCACCGCCAATGCTTAAAATGCGTTCGAGATCCGCACCAAAAGCACCAATAACATTATCGTACACATCCCATGTTTTTACACCGAGAGCTTCTTTGCTGTAAAACGCATTCCACGGATTCGGAGTTTTGAAACGTGTAATGTCTAACAAACCTTCATCAACAACTGCTAACGTAAATGCCATCTCTTTACTATTTTCTTCACCGACAGTAATTGTAACATTTTGTTCCGGCACCAAAACACTTGGCATTGCTATTGTTGGTTTTAAATGCGTTTCAGGATCATCAATATTAATTGGCACAACACCATACAAACGAATCGGCAGATCATTTTTGCGTGTGTGCGGCTGCATTAACGAAACATGCACATAAACATTCGGTGCCATTTCGGGTTTTACTTTAAATTTAAACAGAGTTGTTCCTTTTGTAGTTTCTAACCAATGAGCTTCTAAAACGCGACTGCCATTTTCAATTGTTACTAAAGCTCTTCCTTCGGCGGGAGAAGGAATTGTCACCACAACTTCATCTCCGGTTTTGTAAGCAGTTTTGTCGGTGGTGAATTGTAACATGTTCGAGATAATTTTATTATCCTCTCCCCCGCCTCTTTCCATCCAGTTCGACCAATCGAAATAGGTGATTGCAGTTGATGAATGTCCGCCATCAACATCTGTTACTTTAATTAAATAACGTCCCCATTCATTTTCTTTAATATTAATTTTCACTTTCGCATTTCCGTTCTTAGAAGAAACCATTTGTGTCATGATAGGTTTGTGATATTCATCCGATGCGTAATTTGCTAATTCATCGTTATACTGATCCCACCACCAGCGCCATTCCATTTTATACAATTCAAATTTTAAGTTACCTCGTGATACGGCATTGCCTTTGTAATCTACAGTTGCAATATCGATGATGTGATCTTTACCGGTATAAAGTATTCCTGAATTTTTTTCACCTTCAGGTAATTTTACGCCAACGTAATTTTGGTAAGGAGAATAATCGATCGAGAAACGGTCAACGCTAAACGCGCCGCCTTCTTCATAAACTTTAGTATTAAAGTTTGCTCTTAAAAATCCGGGAGCGCTTTTTTCTAAATTTAAATTAAGCGGGATTGTCGCATCACCCTTATCATCTAATTTATCATTGAACACACTTACATTCTGCGTTTCGAAACGTAAAGTCTGATCATCAAAATTATAATCTTTAAATTTATCAAACTGAGTATTACCTGAACTTAAAGCGACATCAATTGTCGCCGGTAAATTATGAACCACTGCTCCGGTTAACCAGTTTGCGTGTAAATGAATATCATTTGGCACACTTCCGTTTATTAATTTATTATCTGCCACGTTCACTTCAATTTTCAAACGGTTTGGCATTATGGTTTCGATGCGGATGCTCTTGTAAAATTTAATAGAACCGATTTTTACCTCAGCATTCCATAAACCTGTTGGTGCATTTTTATCGGTGAGTGTTGTGAAGTTGTAAAAACCATCAACGCTTTTGGTATTGATAATGCGTTTGTAAGTTTGTCCTTGCGGATTGGTTAATTCAAATATTACTGGATGATTGGCGGGAATGGAAGCTAATTTATCTTCCAAAATAAAATTCAAAAATAAAGTATCACCCGGACGCCAAACACCGCGCTCGCCATAAATAAATCCTTTCACTCCTTTTTTAATGTACTCGCCCGACACATCATACATGCTTAACGATAATGATGTACCGTCTTCTAAACGCAAATACGCTCGCTGCTTATCTTTTTTTGCAACTAAGAAACTTGCTTTTTGTTTTGCGTTGATGAAAGCTTGTCCGTCGGAATTAGTTTTCCCTGTATAAATTAATTGTTTTTGGTAATCGTATAATTCTAAAGTCACATCGCCCAACGGGTTTGTGGTAATTAAATCGTTAGCAATAACAAACAAACTTCCGTCATTTCCTTTTTTAAGAGTCAAACCAAGATCGGATGATAAAATATTTCTGGAAACTGTTCTTTCGTATTGGTGATAGTAAGAAGATTTACATGGATTATCGCGGTTTTCCCAATCGTATGAATCCCCATCTTCACCTTCTTCATAATAATTATATCCGCCGTAATCTTCATAGTAATATCCGAAATAAGAAACTTCATTTTCGTCTTCAGGTTCTTTAATGTCTTCCATTTCAAATTTATCATCAACACTATTCCCTAAACAGGGATAAGTTGAATATGATTTCTTGAAGCTCAGGAACACGCGATAAATTGCACCGGGTTCCGCTTTAATAAGTGAAGACAGATCGAGCGAGAATTTTTTCCATACGCCAAAATCTGCAGGGTTAGTAATTCCCAGATTAATTCTTTTCTCAACAATTTTTTTACCGACTTGCGACAAACCGTTACCGCCATCCATTGCATTGGTTTGTAAGAATTGTAAAATATTATTTTCGTAGATCTTAACTATTTTCACATCTACTGCCATTAAATTCACAGTTTCAAACGGCATCGATAAACCATTTGTTGATGGTAAAATATTTCCGGTGCCCGAGAATTTTACTTCCGGTTTAAATTCGTTGAATACAATACTGTGCTCAGAACTTTGTCCTAAAATTTGTCCTTTGGTATCTTTTACGTTTTCACCAATGGTCAAAGTATAAGTTTCCGATTGTACTTTATTCGGATAAACAAGAACCTGATTATTATTAATAATGTATTTCAGATCTTTTAATCCGCTGATGTCAATTATACCTTCAAGCGTTTGGTTTTGATCAATTGGGTTAGAGAAATTCAACAATACAAATTGTTCGTTGTCGCTTTCAATTCTGGTTCCCAACAATTGTAATTTTCCTTTTGCTGGGACATCAAACGTTTTGGTTTGGTTATAGGTTAAGTTTAAAGATTGTCCGTTACAGGTAATACTTACTTTATCGCTGCCGGAATCCGGACGTTCAATACTATCAATTAAAAATTTATGGATGGTTTCTTTTTCGTTGTGGATCCATTTTACTTTAAGGCTTGAAGAATTTAATTTTGCAGAAAGTGTTTTTTCTATTGCAGCTTCATCCGTAAAATCGGCGGTTGAAATTGTTCCTGCTAATGAATAATAATT
>DATMPR010000476.1:0-5714 GCA_035567575.1 Bacteroidia bacterium | reverse complement strand
CCTGACTAATGTTATCCATTACCTTTTTGTATTCGTAGTAAACTTCCACCACGTTTTTTAGCTCTTTATACTCAATATTCAGCTTCTTAAACTGTTTCATATCCGCAATTATGGCTGGGTCAGATAGTTTCAATTCAACATCATCGTAACGTTGTTTTATTTCTTCAAGTTTATCGAGCATATTCAGTTCAAAAATAGGGGGCAAATTTAAACAAATATACCAGCTAATTACATGCTTGGGTTTCAAAAATTGTTTATATTTGAGTTTTTACATTTTTATATGAAGAAAGTATTATTTACGGTATTAATTGCCGGTTCGTTTTTAACCTCAAAGTCACAAGACTATTTAGGTTATTCAAGCAGTAATTATAGTGGAATTACAGGAGTTCAGGTGAACCCTGCCAATGTGGTTGAAAGCCGCATGAAATTCGACATGACGCTTGCGGGCGTAAATTTTTCTGCAGGAAATAATTATTTGGGATTAAAACGTGATGCACTTGCTCACTCAGGTAAATTAACTAAAAACCCATATTTCCCTGCTTTTTCAGATCCTCAGTTCAACAACAATTATTTAACTGAAGTTACAAACGGAAAAGAGAAAGCTGTTTTTCTTGGTTTAAGAATAGATGGGCCTTCTTTCATGATAAATCTTGATCGTAAGAATGCGATTGGGTTTACAAGCTGCAGCCGTACTTACGTTAATATTGATGGTGTATCGGAAGATCTGGCAAGATTAGTGTATTATGATGTTGGTAGAAATGGAAGCAACAAACAATTCGATCCTAATCATACTTCAATTCCTTTTATTAAGGATCTGATGGGCAAACAATTTAATGTTGATCATCTAAGCGCTAACATGAATACATGGTTAGAGTACGGATTAACTTACGGCCACGTTTTCAGAGATAAAGATGAGCACTATTTTAAAGCCGGCGGTACTGTTAAACTTTTACAAGGTATTACTTCTGCTTACGTTAATGTTACAAATTTGCAATACCGTTTTAATAACGATAGTATTTTAAGTCTGTTCCATACTAATGTGAATTACGGTCACTCCGCAAATCTTGAGGTTCCAAATGTAAAAAATAAAACAAATGCTAACTTAAATCCTTTTGTTAATGATCCTACATTGAACGGAACATTAGCCAGTGGTTTTCCGCCGGGTCCACAATACACCTTTCAGGGTTTGGGCGGCGATATTGGAATTGTTTATGAGTGGCGTCCTGATTATAAGAAGTATCAGTACGATATGGATGGCGAAACCGGTTTATGGATGAAGCATAAAAATAAATACAAATTAAAAATTGGCGCTTCTTTATTAGATCTTGGTTCAATACGCTACGCAAAAGGAAAATTAAGTAACAACTTTACTGTTAACGTAGATTCTGTTCGTTTCCGCAAATTAAAAACAGATAGTTTCCCGGTATATGATTTTGATAAGATCATCGATTCATTAACAGTGAAAGGTCAAATTAAAGGAACCTACATGATGCACATGCCAACTAAATTAAGTTTTCAGGTTGATTATAATATCTGGAAGGATTTCTATATTAATTTAACACCAACAATTGCTTTCCAATTTAAAAATGCTGAAGCAAAAGTTCACGATTGGACAAATATTAGTTTAACTCCGCGTTGGGATGCGCGATGGTTTGGCTTATCGATTCCAATTTCTTACAATACATTTTATGCAAGAAGCAATCAGCCGATCAGCGTTGGTGCTTGTGTTCGTATAGGGCCTCTGATTTTTGGTACAAATCGTTTAGCAACTTATATGTCTACTTCAAAAGATATTTTTGGTGCGGATTTCTTTGCATTGTTAAAAATTCCTGTTCCATATCACGGTCCGCGTGATAGAGACAAAGATCACGTTTCAGATAAAAAAGATAAATGTAAAACAGTTCCCGGTGTTTGGGAATTTATGGGTTGTCCTGACCGTGATGGAGATCATGTTCAAGATAGCGAAGATAAATGTCCGGATACCCCCGGCCTGAAAGAATTACAAGGTTGCCCTGACCGCGATGGTGATGGTATTACCGACGCAGAAGATGATTGTCCGGATGATAAAGGCCCGCTTGAATTTAAAGGCTGTCCTGATCGTGACGGTGATAAGATCATTGATAAACAAGACTCTTGTCCTGATACACCTGGTATTCCTGATTTCAACGGATGTCCTGATAGAGACGGTGATGGTACTCCGGATAAAACAGATCTTTGTCCTGATATTCCTGGTCCTAAAGAATACAAAGGATGTCCTGATCGTGATGGTGATACTGTTCTTGATAAAGACGACGCTTGTCCTGATGTAGCAGGTCCGGTTGAAAACAAAGGTTGTCCATGGCCTGATACTGATAAAGACGGTATTATCGATAAAGAAGATAAGTGTCCTACAGTTGCCGGTACTAAGCAATATCAAGGTTGTCCTCCGCCTCCGCCAATTAAAGCGGCAGAGATGAAGATCATCGAGCGTGCGTTCAAATCACTTGAATTCGCAACCGGTAAGGATATAATTGTTGCTAAATCATTACCATCATTAAACGAGTTAGCTAAATTATTGAAACAACATGCTAATGATTGGACACTGAAATTATCCGGTCATACCGATAACCAAGGTACACCTGATGCTAACATGACGTTATCAGAAAAACGTTCGAACGCTGTGAAGAGATATTTAGTGAAGAAAGGCGCGCGAGCAGATGGAATTATTACAGAGTGGTTTGGTCAGACGATGCCTATCGATTCTAATGATACACCTAAAGGCCGTCAGAAGAACAGAAGGGTAGAGATGAAAATACTCTTTAAGGAAGAAGTGAAGAAATAATTTTAATATTAAAAAACATCCCGCCACAGCGGGATGTTTTTTTCTTTTATAAAAATCAAAAAAAAATGAAATTAAAGATCACAACAATTTTAGTTTGCGCTCTTGGTTTAAATTTAGCAGCGCAAACTATTGGAATAAATTTATCGTATATCGATTCGTCATTTACACCGCAAAACGATTTTTATAAATACTGTAATGGTAAATGGTTAAAAACAACAAAAATCCCTGATAGCGATTCACGCTGGGGAAGTTTTAACGAGATCAACGAGCGCAATCTTTCGAATTTAAAAACCATTTTAAAAACTGTTAGCGAAACTAAAACAGTTGTTCCGGGAAGTGATTTTCAAAAACTTCATGATTTTTATTTAACCGCAATGGATTCTGTTAAGGCAGAAAAATTAGGTATCACACCAATAAAACCTGATCTGGCAAAAATTGATGCGCTTAAAACCTCCGACGATCTAATTAAATTATTAGCTGATTTCAGAAAAAAAGGAATTGGAAATTTTATTGGATTTGATGTTGATATTGATCTAAAAAACAGTAATCGTAATTTAGTTTACTTTTTGCAAACAGGTTATTCGCTGCCCGACAGAGATTATTATTATTTACCGCAATTCGAATCTATCCGTACAGCTTATCAGGAACATTTAAAAAAAATGTTCGAAATACTTAAATTTCATCCTGAGGCGGCCGAAGCAAATGCAAAAAAAGTTTATGAAATAGAAAAAGCATTAGCGTTAAAAGCAATGAATGCTGCTGCGCAACGCGATGTTCAAAAACAGTACAATCCTTATTCAAAAACTGATCTACTTAAATCGTTTCCTAATATTAACTGGACTTTATACTTTACAACATTAGGCGTAAAAATGCCGGATACAATGATCGTAGCGCATGTTGATTTCTATACTGAATTAAATACACTGGTCAAAACGTATTCGCTCAATGATTGGAAAACATTTTTAAAATGGAAAGTGATTCACGAATCCGCTGCTTATTTATCCAGCGATGCAGTAAATGAGAATTTTAATTTTTATAGTAAAACTTTAAGCGGCGCAAAGCAAATGAAACCGCGATGGAAAAGAGCACAAGGAGAAGTTAATAAAAGCGTAGGTGAAATATTAGGTAAGGTGTATGTTGAGCAGTTCTTTAATAATGACGCAAAAGAAAAAGTTAAGCGTATGGTCGAGAATTTAATTGCAGCATACCGTGAAAGAATTACAACCCGCCAATGGATGAGTGAACCAACCAAAAAACAAGCTAACTTAAAGCTTGATAAATTAATTAAGAAATTTGGATTCCCGGATACATGGAAAGATTATAAACTTTTAACTATAAAAACAGATAACTATTGGCAAAATGTAATCCGTTCATCAGAGTTTGAATACAAAAGAAAAATTGCCAAGCTCCCTAAACCGGTTGATAAAATGGAATGGGGCATGACACCGCCAACTGTAAACGCATATTATAATCCAACTACTAACGAAATAGCTTTTCCTGCCGGAATCATGCAGGTTCCGTTTTTCGATTACAATGCAGACGATGCTTATAATTACGGTATAATGGGATCAATCATTGGTCATGAATTAACACATGGGTTTGATGATCAAGGTTCTCAATTTGATTCGGAAGGAAATTTAAAAATGTGGTGGACGCCTGAAGACAATAAAAACTTCATGGAAAAAAAGAAACCTATTATTACCCAGTTCAACTCTTTTATCGCAATTGATACATTACGCGTAAATGGCGAATTAACTCAAGGCGAAAATATTGCCGATCTGGGTGGTTTAACTATGGCTTATTACGCTTATAAAAAATCTTTAGGCGGACAAAAATCACCTGTTATGTCAGGGTTTACCGGCGAACAAAGGTTTTTTATTGCTTGGGCACAGGGATGGAAGATTTTAGCCCGTGAAGCAGCAGAAAAACAACAATTAGCAACAGATCCGCATGCGCCGGGCAAATTCAGAGGCTTTGCTCCGCTAACCAATATGCCGGAGTTTTACGAAGCTTTTAAAATTAAGGATGTTGACCCTATGTACCGCAAGCCTGAGACCAGAGTAGAGATATGGTAGACTAGTCTATAAAGCTATTTCACCAGTGTTTTGGCTTTATTCACTCAATGTTAAAAACGTATGCAAAGCTAATTTTGTTCAAATTTTTATTATGATTATATTCGCAATTAAATTGGATGTTTAAAAGGCTCTTATTAATATTTTGTTTTTTTAGTATTTTGTCGGCTCAGGCTCAGAACTTTATACGCCCTAACGAATGGAAAAAATATCGTAAGGAAGTATATGGTGGAGTAGGTGCCTCAAACTTCTTAGGCGAACTTGGAGGTCTTAATAGAATTGGAACTCATTACAGTCCGGTGGATCTGGAATTTACTGAAACCCGAACCGCCTTTCAATTGGGTTATAGATATAAATTAGCAAAATGGTTTAATCTTAGTACGCAGTTCAATTATTTGATCGTGCGTGGTGATGATAAACTTACCAAAGAACAGTTTCGCAATAACCGGAACATGAATTTTAAATCAAACATTTTTGAATTAGGCGGTCGTCTTGAATTTGTTTACATGGCAAATAGGGTTGGTCACCGTTATGGGATCAAACGTACTTTGAGTCGTCGTATGAAAAACCGTTCCTGGGACTTTACAGCTTTTGTTGGTGTTGGAGGCTTTTATTTTAATCCAAAATCACGCGACTTACAGGGAAATTGGATAAAATTAAGACCATTGCATACCGAAGGCCAGGGCTTACCTGGCGGACCTAAGCAATATAGTAATTACGCGTTGTGCATCCCAATGGGAATTGCTTACCGTATTTATTTTAACAGGAAAGTTTGTGTTGGAATTGAAGGATGTTTCAGAAAAACATTTACCGACTACATT
>DATMPR010000475.1:0-3845 GCA_035567575.1 Bacteroidia bacterium | reverse complement strand
CCACACGAACACCATGTCCGCCCGGTGTATGCAAAGTTGTAATAACTCCCGGCGACGGAATAAAATTCATAAAAGGATTCTCAGCATTGATCCTGCACTCAATTGCATGCAACACCGGATAATAATTTTTTCCTGAAATAGGAACGCCTGCAGCTACTAATATTTGCTCGCGAATCAGATCGTAATTAATTACTTCTTCAGTTATTGGATGCTCCACCTGAATACGCGTATTCATTTCCATGAAATAAAAATTGCGGTGTTTGTCAACCAAAAACTCAACCGTACCTACCCCTTCGTATGCAATTGATAAAGCAGCTTTCACCGCGGCATCACCCATTGCTTCACGCAACTCGGGCGTCATGAATGGAGAAGGTGTTTCTTCAACTAATTTTTGATGACGGCGTTGTATTGAACAATCACGCTCACTTAAATGACAAGCTTTTCCGTATTGGTCACCTACAATTTGAATTTCGATATGGCGAGGTTCTTCAATATATTTTTCCATGTACATGGCGCCATTACCAAAAGCGGCTGTTGCTTCCTGAACCGCGCTTTCCCATAATGCTTCCAGATCTTCTTCTTTCCATATAATGCGCATTCCTTTTCCACCACCACCGGCAGTAGCTTTAATAATTACGGGATAAACTGTTTGTTTGGCGATTTTTTTTGCTTCTTCTACATTTTCGATCAACCCATCAGAACCCGGCACACAAGGAACACCGGCTTCTTTCATTGTAGCCTTTGCATTACTTTTATCACCCATCTTATTTATCATTTCGGGTGATGCACCAATGAATTTTATTTTATTCTGACGGCAGATCTCAGAAAACTTTGCATTCTCACTTAAGAAACCATAGCCGGGATGAATTGCATCTGCGTTTGTAATTTCAGCGGCGGCGATAATTGTCGACATACTCAAATAACTTTCTTTACTTGGCGGCGGACCAATACAAACAGCTTCATCTGCAAACTTAACATGCAATGATTCTTTATCGGCAGTTGAATAAACGGCAACTGTTTTTATTCCCATCTCGCGGCAAGTTCTGATTATCCGTAAGGCAATCTCTCCTCTGTTAGCGATTAATATTTTTTTGAACATCTTATTAATGTGTTGATTAGTTGATGTGTTAATTTGCTGATAGTTTTTTATTTTTTGATGAAGAAATTATTTTTGAAAGGATTTTTTTGATTGCGGTTAAATCATTCAATAACTCCTCATGATTATCAATATATTCCAATCTTTTACATAATTCTAACCAATAATTTGTTTCCTCTGCTTCCTTAGCTGAAATTTTTAATTTATGTATAAAATCATTTCGGCTTTCTGCTCCCTGCGATTCCCAAATATTTGCACCAATTGAAGTGCCTGATCTAATTAATTGTTTTGCAATAATGTCCTTCGGAAATTCTTTTAATTGTCCGCTCAATTTCACAGTTTTAACTGCAAAATCCATACTCAAATTCAAAATTAAATTATCCTTATTCATAATATCATAAAATATTTGATTATCAAATTAGCCATAAATACATCAGCTAATCATCCTATAAGCACATCAGCAAATTAATTTGGATCTACTAAGAATAACGGCTGATCATATTCAACAGGTGTAGCATCATCAACCAAAACTTTTACTATTTTACCTTTTATGTCGCTTTCAATTTCGTTGAAGAGCTTCATGGCTTCAATAATACAAACAGTTTTTCCGGCAGTAACATCATCACCTACATTCACAAACACACCTTTATCAGGTCCCGGAGAACGGTAAAAAGTTCCGATCATTGGTGATTTGATAGTTACATATTTCGAATCGTCGGCACCATTGTTTACAGGCGTTGTAATTTTGTTTTCTGATACCGGAGTTGGATTGTGTTGAACAGGATTGTTAGTTACAACTTGTGTTGGTGTTGTGATCATTTGGCTGGGACTTGCCTGATACATTACCGGAGAACCTTGTGATTTGCCTGTTTTGATAACTATTTTAATCTCTTTTGTTTCGAGCTCAACTTCGTTAACCCCGCTTTTTGAAACAAACTTAATGAGATCCTGGATTTCGTTTAATTTCATTTGTTAGTTTTTAGTTAGTTAGTTAGTGGGGTCAAAAGTAACATTATTTTAATTTTAAAAAAGTAAATTTTGTTGCATTTTTTACCTAAAAACGAACAAAATGACCCATTTTTAACAAAAAAAGCCTCAAAATGAGGCTTTTTATTGCTTTTTACAAAATCTATTATTTACCCAATTTCTTTTTAAGAGCAGAATCTAATTCGTTTAAGAATTCTTCGGTATATAAATAATGTTTGCCGTGTTCTACTTTATTTCCATGAACACAAACCGCAAGATCTTTTGTCATTTTTCCGCTTTCAACAACCTCAACACATACATGCTCTAAAACCTGTGCAAAATTCATGAGCTCTTTATTGCCATCTAATTTACCACGGAACTCTAAACCACGGGTCCAAGCAAAAATACTTGCTATTGGATTAGTCGATGTTGGCTTACCACCCTGATGATCGCGGTAGTGACGTGTAACTGTACCATGGGCTGCTTCAGCTTCCATTGTTTTTCCATCCGGCGTAACTAAAACAGAAGTCATTAAACCTAATGAACCAAAACCTTGCGCAACTGTATCCGACTGTACATCGCCATCATAATTTTTACAAGCCCAAACAAAATTTCCGTGCCATTTTAATGCAGATGCAACCATGTCATCAATTAAACGGTGTTCATAAACAATACCGGCTGCATCAAATTTCGCTTTGTATTCTTTCTGAAAAATTTCTTCGAAAATATCTTTAAAGCGACCATCGTATTTTTTTAAGATGGTGTTTTTTGTAGAAAGATACAATGGCCATTTTTTTGATAAAGCCATATTAAAACAAGAGTGAGCAAATCCTTTTATTGACTCATCTGTATTATACATTGTTAATGCAACACCATCACCTTTGAAATTAAAAACTTCGAACGACTGAGGTTCGCCGCCACCTTCAGGTGTGAATGTAACAGTTAATTTTCCTTTTCCTTTTGTAACGAAATCAGTAGCGCGGTATTGATCACCAAATGCATGACGGCCGATACAAATTGGCGCGGTCCAATTTGGAACTAAGCGCGGAACATTTTTACAAACGATCGGCTCACGGAAAACGGTTCCATCTAAAATATTACGGATGGTTCCGTTTGGCGATTTCCACATTTGTTTTAATTTGAATTCTTTTACGCGTTCTTCATCAGGTGTGATGGTTGCGCATTTAATACCAACGTTATATTTTTTAATTGCTTCAGCACAATCAATTGTAACCTGATCGTTTGTTGCATCGCGGTGCTCAACACCCAGGTCGTAATATTTAATATCTATATCAAGATAAGGAAGGATTAATTTGTCTTTAATAAATTTCCAGATAATGCGGGTCATTTCATCGCCATCAAGTTCTACTATGGGATTGGCTACTTTAATTTTGCTCATATAGATTTGCTTTTAAATTAAATTTAAGAGCCCAAATATATAAGAATTAATTTAAAAAAGGGAGAGGAAATATAATAAAAAAAGCCGCTGATTTACATCAACGGCTTCTTTAGGTTTATAATGAGTGAATTAAGTTATTTCTTTGGTTCTTCTTTTTTAGATTCTTCCTTTTTTGCTTCGGTAGAAGTTTTATTAGACTCAGTAGAAGTTGATTTTTTACGGGGCAAACCTTTTTCGTTAATAGCCATGCGGGTTCCGCCAGGAGGACTTGTTTCTGATTTACTTTCTTCTTTCTTTTTTGGTTCCTGTTTTTTATCGTCTTGTGCAACTAAAGATGCTGTTACGAAAACCAAAGCTATTGCCGTTATAATTGTTTTTTTCATA
>DATMPR010000474.1:0-2924 GCA_035567575.1 Bacteroidia bacterium | reverse complement strand
CAAAAATTATATTATTTAAAATAAACCTTCGTGAGAATTGTGGTTTCATTCCTTAATTGGTTTTAAACTTAAAGCACACAATTCGAGCGAAGGCTAATTTTTTATGTCAACAAAAACCGAAATAGAAACCAAACTACCAGTCCGAGCAATCAGGATTAGCAGTGGATTTTCGAACTATAAAAAAATAAAAAGGTTCAGGTTTTTGAATTGTTTTGTGAAGGATTTGAAAAACAGAATCTCACCTTATATCCACAAAAATTTACAGTTTTTGATGGATGATAAATATAAATTTGAAAAAACATACAATAAATTCAACAACAAAAATTTATACGCATGGGAAGTTCAAACTATTTTTACTGACGTTTGTGAATTTTATGAAAACAGGATTTACCAATTAAGAAAAGGACTGGATACTTCGGTTCAATCGGGTTATAAAATTACTTACTATAAGAAAAAAGTTACGTTAAAAAATGGCATTACCGTAAAAAAAGGTTCTGTAAAAGATTTTTCGATTAAGAAAAAATATAATGAACTTGGTAAAATCGTTAAGCTACTTACTTTTTTAGATGTGGATAATTTAAAAAAATACGATGGAACTAAATTTTATGGTTCTATTTTATATTGGCAAAAACACAAACACTGGGACAGGATTTTAAAATTAGCGAAACAAATTAATTCACGATTATTTTCAAAAGTGAATGTTATTGAATTTTCAACTGGAACTTACAGGGTGAATTTAAAAGGTGATGAATTTATTTTTGATGAATCAAACAAAGAATTTAAGCACTGGTTTAAATATGATGATATTTTTTATCCGTTGTTAATCAACAAAGATTATCACAAAAATTTATCTAAAATAAAAACAGAAAAGAACAAACAAGTAACCGTAAAAGTTGTAGGAAAAAGAGTTGATTTTATTTTTACCAATGACTACGAACCAAAATTCAAGGATTTTGTAAAATGCGTTGGTATTGATTTGAATATAAAACATAATTTTTGTACTACTTCGTGCAGAAAATCCATTGACTTTGACAGAAAATATCTGATGGAATTTATTTTAGAGATTAAAAAAATTGACAAAATCGGTTATCAAAATTTAAACGAAATTCAAAAAAACAAACTAAAAAAATTAATCAATAAAAATGAATGGTATTTTAAAAATTTAATTTCACAAACTTTGGATTTTTTAGAATCACAGGGCTACACCGATATTATGATGGAAGATTTGGACACAAAAGATTTCAGAGCTTCCATTGTGTCGAGTGAAGAATTCAAAGAAAAATACACACGATTAATCAGGTTATTGAGATTAGGAAACATCAAAAAATGGATGACCGAACAAGCGGAAAAACGTGGAATGCGAGTACATACAACACCTCCACCATACACAAGTCAGGAATGTCCGCCATGCCACAACATTGACAGAAACAACCGAAAAACACAGGAAAATTTTGAATGTGTTGAATGCGGATTTAAAGATGAGGCAGATTTTGTGAGTCCAGTAAATATTTTAAATAGATTTTCCTCAAATGTTTTGAGGGAAAAGTTACACAAAAAAGATGATTACGGAAGGTTATCCCCAAAGAAAATCAGCCGTGAAAAGTTAAAGGAATTTTTATCATCCTTTCATATTCCATTAACTAAAGTCAGTTTAAATTAAACAGTAAAATGAATGATTTAAACCTCAATAAGGATGTCCTTCATATGGTTTGTTAAATTGACAATTAACTTACCTATTGAAAATAAGGCATATACTTTAATAGAGTTTTATACTTTAACATGGCGACCATTTACTCTTATGATTATCGGAACTATAATAATGTTGATTTTAAAACTAAATGACAAAAAAAATAAAAATGGATAAAATATTTATAAACGGGTTTCCAAATTTCTCACAGAATGATGATGTACTAAGTATAGAAACATTCAATTTCTTAGGAGGTGAAGTACATGTTAAACTTCACGATAAAAGAGTAGAGCCATTCACGCATGTATTTACAAGAGTAATAACAATTTATGCCCGTGCTAACAATTCAGATGACATCATGCGTATTCTTTTAACCAACGATGCTTTAAAGCGCATGGGTTACGAAAAGATTGATTTATTCATCCCGTATATGCCTTACGCTCGTCAGGACAGGGTTATGGTAGATGGTGAACCGTTCTCATTAAAGGTTTTTGCTAATATGATTAATTCTTGTGGATTTAATAGGGTATTCGTTTTTGATGCTCATTCTGATATGGTTGGTGGTCTAATTGATAATATCCATTTAATTACTAATTCAAAATTTGTTGAATTATGTATAAAAGAAATTTGTCTTGAAACTGGCTCTGTTCCTGTTTGGGCTTGCCCAGACAGTGGTGCATACAAGAAAGTTTTTAAACTAGCTGACGCTGTTGGATATAAAGGTGAAATTATATTATGCAATAAAGCCCGTGATTTATCTACTGGCAAGATAGCATCCTTCACAGTTGATAAAAATGATTTAGGAGGTAATAACATAATCGTGAACGACGATATTTGCAGTAAAGGAGGAACGTTTATGGGACTTGCAAAAGAATTAAAAAAACGTAATGCAGGTAAAATTTATTTGATTGTTTCACACTACGAAGGTTCGGCTGATGTAAGGACTTTAAATGATAGTGGTATTGAGAGAGTTTACACGACACCATCAATAGGTAAAGTAAACAGTCCTCCATTCGTAACTGAAATTCCATTTACACAATTTATTAATTTTTATAACTTATAAAAAAACAAAACGTATTTTAATATGGAAATAATAATATTCACATCAGTAATGAGTGCTTTTAGTTTGTTTTTAATTTGGTTATCCAAATTTGTTAGTAGTACAGAACATACTAAATTTCGTAATTTTTATGAACGACATTGAAGATTAATTATAAATGACAACAGGAGATATAGA
>DATMPR010000473.1:0-2982 GCA_035567575.1 Bacteroidia bacterium | reverse complement strand
AAAATAAAAACGTTCGGGGAATTTGATGCCTTTGCTACTCTCATGTTTAGATCAGATGAAGAATTGGATACGAAGTCGGCAGAAATTTTGCACATAAAACCAAAAGAAGAATTTCCGCAAAAGCAGTTGATATTAGTTGAAGAATTAATTTCAAAGAACGGCGCAAAACATTTTTTAGAAATTACAGGAGGAATGCTCACGAAATTTAATGCCAACGGTGAATTGGAATACGAAGTATTTGAAGCATCTGAAGCTTTGGCTGAAGGAGATATTTTAAGTCTGGAAGAAAAATTTTTAGCCGGACAAGGACAAAATATTACACCGGCGCGATACTCGGGTGATCCAAAACAACGCCAACAAATTTCAGATAAAGTGAAACAAACTTTAGGACAGGCAGCGAAGGTTTTAAATATTTTGGGCTATTGCAGAATCGATGCTTTCGTCAGAATTTTTGATGCAAACAAAATTGAGGTTATTTTTATTGAAGTAAACTCCTTACCGGGCATGACACCCGCCACATGTATATACCATCAAGCGGCTATAAATCATTATAAACCATATGAGTTCATCGATTCCATTCTGGATTTCGGAAAAAAACGAATGGTAAAGGTTTAAAGAATTTGCTATATTTGATAGTAATGAAAAAGCTATCAATTATATTTTTAGTTTTTACTTGTGGATATGGTTTTTCTCAAGATCCAATATTTTTAAATTCAAATCAATCTTTAATCAATTTAAATCCTTCTTTTGCAGGGACAAATGGTTTAGTTAGAAATCAGTCCGTTTTTCGAGACCAATGGCCAAGTTTATCCGGGCAGTATTTAACTGTAAATAATAGTTTTGACACTTATTTTAAATCTACGGGCAGTGGTTTGGCAATTTCTTATATGCACGATGACCAGGCACGTGGCACTCTTACTACAGATATTTTTAATTTAATCTATGCGCAGCATATTAATTTGTGTGAAGGGAAATTGAAAATAATTCCATCTTTGCAAGTTGGATATTTTCAAAAAACTGTTGATAGGGAAAAACTTAATTTTGGAAACCCACTTTTATATACTACTGTTGTGACATCACAAACCAAGCGTAATGCAGATTTCTCAACAGGATTATTAATTAACTGTAATCATTTTTACTTTGGTGCTTCTGCGTTTCATATTACCCAACCTGATGAAGGTTTATTGGGTGTAAGTAAGTTACCTTTACGTTTAAGCATTCATAGCGCGTATAATTTATTAATTGGCGAAAAAACTTTACTGCACTTTTTTACACGATATGAGCAGCAGCAAACCTTTTCATTTTTACAATTAGGTGTTGATGCGGTTTTCTTTAAGTCGTTGATCTTAGGATGTAAATATTTTAGTCAGGATGCAATAGGCTTAAATGTTGGTTACCGGAATAATTATTTCTCGTTACAAACAGGTTATGATGTAACAATAAACAAACTTGCAGGCAATGCAGCAGGTTCGTGGGAGCTTTCAGCAAGTTTTAATCTTAGAAATAAGAATTTAAGAAACACTTTGGTGGATTTTGAAAAGTGGTAAAGCCTCTGTTTAACTATTAAAACATGTGCTTTTCGTCTTTTATGAATCTTTATTTATTTCTCTTACCAAAGCCATTCCTTGGGTAATTAACAATCGAAAATTTTATGCAAGTACTTTATAATCAATTAATTATATAATTATTAATATCAAATCAACCATATTTAAACAGTTTAATAACAGTTTTTCCACTTTTTTCTATCTAATATATAAGGGCTTCGTCTAAAAAGCCAAGTTATTAACACTTTGCTTCGTACCTTTGCTTGTTCATAAGTTACAAAGAAATCATGTTTGAGATATTAAAAAATTTTGAGAGTAAGTATAACGGCCTTAAGAAAAAGGGTTTACGCATTGAAGGTTTATCTATGATAGACCCAAAGAGGAAGAAACATGTTATTATGATCTCGAAACCTTTTTTATTCGATAATCGTCAGCTACCAAAAAGCTACGAAGGGTTGGATATTAAATCCAAGATCGAAGGTGGTTTACCTGAGGAATTTAAATTTGACAAAGACGCAATTAAGAAAGAGTATTTGTGGGCTCCATTTAAATTTGAAAAATACGTTGATCGCTGCGAAGATGAGATCCGCAAACAATTTGGTAATCCGAACATGACTCGACAGGAAATGTTAGACGCATTAGCTTTCGGAAATTTCGAAGAGCACAAAAAGAAAAGCATGCAATTAATGACTGAAGGCAAAATTCCGCCATTCAAGCTCAACTAAAATATAAGCAATTTGTTATAATTAAGGGTTAAAGCATTTTGCTTTGGTTCAAAATGTCCTCCTTCGGGGGACTTTTTGTTTTTTAGATATTTAGATTGAGTGAATCCGCTTTTATTTCTAGTAAATAATCAATTAATACCCCAACTAAATCTCCACCTAAAACGTATGGTATTTTAAGAAGCTATGCGGCATAAAAATCTGATCTAAAATTTGATGAACGGTAAGTCGGTTTTAAAATTATTTTTTGTAAATTAGACTCTTGCAAAATTATTTTCAACACTATAGAAAATGAAAAAACATTTTATCTTTTTTTTAATTTTAATAAGTTCACTTTCTCTTTTTTCGCAAAGAGGTAAAGACGGCGCAGGAAATATAGTTGCAGCAAATACTATAGTAAACTTATACACACCTTTAACGGCTAGTATAAATGCAGGCGCTACATCAATTTCTGTTGGAAGCACTGTAGGTTTTGCAGTTGGTGATTTGGTAATGATTATTCAAATGCAAGGCGCGAGTGTTCGTGCTAATAAATGGTGGTTCACTGATACAACAGCAACAGCACCGCCCGACACTTCCCAAGGTTACATATTAAATTATAACGAAGCAGGTAACCACGAATTCGCTCAGGTCAATTCAGTTTTAAGCGCTAATTCATTAAGCCTCGACTGTGGAATTTTAAAAAAGTACACAACTGTAGGAAAAACACAGGTTAT
>DATMPR010000472.1:0-3952 GCA_035567575.1 Bacteroidia bacterium | reverse complement strand
AAATTGATCGTGGGCATTTAAATTATGTTCTAAGGCGCCAGTTAAGCCTTTCTCTTTATACCTTTCCTGTAATATGTCATTGGCATCGCCCGTACCCACTCCAAGTAAAACATTCTCTTTTATAATTTCCATGCTTGCGTCCCAGATCAATAATCTTACCGCTGTGCTTTCGCCGGATGTTTTATCGATACTGGTCGTTGAAACCGCTGTTAAGGCATTATTAATGCGCTCAAATGGTTTAGGAAACACTTTTAATAACACCGTAATAACTACGATAAGGCTAATTATAGAAACAGATACATTCTTAAAATTAAGTCTTTCCCTGAATTTTATAAAAGGAACCAACAACAAAACAATAACTGCGGTTATATATCCCATTTTAGAAGCACATAAAAATATCCCGATCAAAAAAGAAATAATAAAGAAGTAACGGATCATGTTTAACCATTTATCACCCTTAAACCATAACGGGTAAACAAATACCAGGATCAAAATACAAAACAACATGTACATCGAAAAATAACCGGCATGTATCAGAAATGAAAACAGACTATAAAAAAATTCATTTTCACCGCTGTTGAAATAAATATAAGTTGCCCTGAACAAACAAGCCATTAGAGCAAAAAAGCATCCGCTGACAAAAGCAACTACCATCCGTTTTACAATGGAAGTATCCACACCAAACAAAAAGAAAAAATAAGGAAATGCAAGGAAACTTAATTTTACTTCTATGTTGCTTAACCCTTCATGTTTGTTATGCGATAAGAAACCGCTAATGGTATGCATTAAAATAAATGCAAACATTAAAAGAAACCATGGGTTTTTAAATCCATTTATGAATTTATTTTTATCAAACAAAAACCATGAAGCAACAAACCACGAAATAACGATCGGGCCGACCATAACACCAAACGGCATTAAAAAGGTAAGTAATACCGGAAAGAAATTATAAAATATGCCGGCGGTCTTTTTCAGTTTATAATTTTTTTAGTTGTTCTAATAATTTTATTCCGATGGTGTTACGGTTAAAATATTCTTTCACGTAATTTCTTCCGTTAACACCCAATTGCTTTGCCAGATTTAGATCTGAACTTATTTCAGTAACTTTCTGTATCAATTCATTTGTATTTTCAGGTTCAAAATATAAACCGCATTTACCTTTCTCAATAAACAATTCGCGTGCTTCACCATCAACACCTAAAAGAATGGGAACCTGCATAGCTAAACTTTCAAAAATTTTTGATGGAATAGCACCTTTAAACAGATCTAATTTTTTTAGCGGGACAATTGCAGCATTAACCGATCTTAATACGAAAGGCATTTCGGTTTTGCTAATTGAATCAATAAAAATAACATTATTGAGATTGTTTTTTTGTTTTAACTCTACTAACCTTTGCTTTTCGTGACCATTTCCCAACAACACAAATTTAATTGCGGTTTTGTCTTTCACCAATTTAGCTGCTTGCAAAATAATTTCTAATCCTTGTGCAATACCAATAATACCGGCATACAAAAACACAAAGTCATTTTTTGAGATATTATTTTTTTCACGCCAATTGGTTTCAGTTACATTAAAAGGATCATAATAATTTAAATCAACTCCGTTCGGCAGCCAATATGTTTTTTTATGCGGAAAACGTTCGTTTATGCTTTTACAAATTCCTTGTGTTTGTCCGGTAATTAATTCAGAATTATTATACAGTTTCGATTCCAATTTGTAAGCTAAACTAAGCATGGTTTTATTTGTGACCACCCCTAACTTTTCTGCAGACTCGGGCCATAGATCAGAAACATTAAATACCAACTTCGCTTTTTTCTTACGCTTTAAATATAAAGCTGAGTATCCCAAAAATAAAGGCGGTGATTCGCATAAAATAATATCTACATCACCAATTTTGTTTACACCGCACTTTCTGCTGGAATAAACAAACGAAAAATAATTACGCAAACGGTTTAAGATGGATTTACTCTTAGAGACGTAAATGGAACTGCGGTGAACTTTTAAACCTTCCATTTCTTCGTAAACATATTTTTTATCCTTATACCCTTCAAATATTTCCATTTTTGGATAATTAGGCATGGCGGTTAACACCGTTACATCAACGCCGGCTTCCTTTAAGCGAACTGCTAATTCAAATAATCGGTTTTGAGGAGCACCAACTTCGGGTGGAAAATATTGCGTTAGTATAAGGAGTTTCAATCTTTATTTATTTTATTTGCGATCTGCATTTTTATTCAAATTAAATTCCGCCTCTAACTCATTTACAGCTGAACCGTAATTAATAAATTCAATTTTATTTTTTATTAAATAATCTACAACCCAAACATACCAGTCTAACCATGTTTTAAATGATTTACTGAAATACCGGTCGTGAAAATCTATACACAAATATTTTAAATTATGCTTATGTGCTTTCTCGATTTGCTTTTTTGTGCGCTCCATCGCTTCATTAAGATCTGAGCTCTGCCAACGTTTTCCATTTTCAATAACCCAGCCATCCATGATCTGAAAAGGTAACTCCCACATGCTGCCAACTTTATATGGACTTTCAAATGCATGCATAGTTGAATCGAACTTATAACCGGACTTGCTTAAATTAAGAACGGTTTCCTGATTGGTACGAACATAATGCATACGAACGCCGTTTGCCTCATGATTACTTAATTTATGAAACAATTCTTTCTCCTCCTGAATCACAATAATGTTACTGTAGTTAATACCATGTAAATTTAATTCACAGCCCCTGCTTATCACCTGTTCCATCCACACTTGCGCCAACGGATTTGAATAATTTAATCCAATACCTTTTCTAACTCCAATAAAAAAAGAAGACGGTACTTGCTTCACATTATTGAAGGTTATTAACTCATCGATATTTTGCCATTTGTTTTTAATAAAATCAGTCCAGCGTGAAACGTATTCGTTAAACGATATTTTACTCATTGCTAATTCCAGATTAGAGCGCACTAGAAATTTAGGTACTATCAGATCTCTGAGCAAATGTTCAGAAACTGTAATATGATCGATATCGTGCGAAATAATTGCTTTCACTAAAACCTGTTTCTTAATTTTAATTTCAAAACCATTTCAATTGGTAAACCTGCTTTATGTACCGTATAATATGGAATAAGGTCGCCACCAAATTCCCTGAAATATTTTTCCACCTCAACCAACATGCTTCCTTCAAAATCAAATACAGTTAATCCGATTTTTTTTGCGTGCAAAATCCCTTCCCACATGCAGCTCACACCTGCGCCATGATGTTTGTTTGCATTATCATAACCGCCAAATAAATAAAAAGCAGTTTTATTATAATGAATACAAAATATGCAAGCGGATGGTTCATCGTTTTGATGAGCTATAAATGCAAACGAATTATCTTCATTGGCAAATTCAAATAATATTTTAGTGAGGTATTTCTGACTAACTGTTTTTTCCTTTCTGCTAAAAGTTTTCTCGATCAAACTTTTTACAGATTTGTAATCGGTAGTTTGTTTAATCATTAAACTATCTTTTTCGGCCCGTTTAATGCTTTTACGTTTTTCGGAAGTTAGATTCTCAAATAATTCTTCTTTGGTTTTATTTAAAGGCAAACGATATGTATAATTTGGAATTACTTTATAATTATCCCAATAAAATGGCTGCGTGTCATTTATTGTAAATGGTAAAGCAATAGAAATAAGTTTTGGTTTTAGCGCGATAAGATGATCTTTTACAAGCGTCACAACTTCTTTATCAAAAGCCTGAATGTTCGCTTTGCTTTGCGCCGGATTTACATAACACAATCCAATATGAGGCGTATAAGGCGGTGTGATAAAATATTTTAGTCCGAGTTTTTTACCCGCATATAAAAAAAATGTTCCGATCAGATCTTTATTATCATTAAAAATACCCAGCACTAAAATATTCTTGCCATACATATCGAGCCAGGCGGGTAAATTAAATACCGTA
>DATMPR010000471.1:0-4350 GCA_035567575.1 Bacteroidia bacterium | reverse complement strand
CGCAACCGAATGGCGCAAATCGGCGGAGCAAATATATTAAAAAATTTAATTGAATATCTGATAGGTTTTGGAATAAAAATGCTGGAAGTGCGCGCATCTGTCAGGTTTTAGGTTTACAGTTGGTAATAAATGCTTCACTTTTATGGACTTGGCAGTCCAATTAGCAGAGTTTTGATTCGCAGATTCAACTAACTTGAAGACTCGTCTTCCACTTTTGTTGTTCTCAAATTTATTGTTCTGGATTTTTTACTAAGTTTATATCGCTTTGAGATTGCTACAATTAAAGTTATAATAAACAATCCCGTGAAAATACAAGAGTTACAAAACAATATTTTATCAGTATTAATATTTGTATTTGTTGAATATGCAACCCAAAACCCAATAACTGCATTGGAAAGTATTGAAGAAATAAAAATCCATATTTCATAATCAGATAAAATTGATGCATTAACCATTTTTATTTCAACCTTTTCAGGGATGGAAACTGAAATTCCAAATGCATCTCCTAGTGGATTAGATTCAACTCCAGCCTTTTGCTTTATATTTATTTCTTCATTATCAGCTTTTGAATTTTCCATTTACTTAGTAATTTCATTAATAAAGTCCCATTGACCCGTTTCTAGCATTCCATCATATCTTCCTCCTTGTATTATTGGAGACATAATAAAATAAAATCCCTCTGGAATGCTTTTTGAATAATTCTGTAATTGAGATAATATTATATCCCATTCTGTTGTAGAATTAATATGCACCACATAAAACGAGTTTAATCTTCGAGCAAACTTATATGGTTTTAAAATTCTATCAATTTCTTGTTCGATTTGAGTTCGCCTTGCTCCAGTAACACCTATTTCAGTCGCTAATACAAAATGCATATTTTTATGAATTATTTTTGTTTATTATACTTTCATCGCACAAAATTACACATTATATTTCTCATTCCACCAAATAAAGAATATTATGGTAACTTTCTCACCATTTAACCGTACAAGTCCATCCCCAGGCAATTCGTCAATCTCTTCCTAAGCCTGCAATAAGCATCATTTCTCTAAACAATCAAAACATAAACCTATGGATTTTTTTATTTTTGTAAATGTGAAAGATAGCAAGAAAAGGATAAAATTTGGCTTTGAGGATCATTTGCCGGATGAGGAGGAGGGATACAAATCAGCAGTTGAACAATATTTTGAATTCAGGCTTGCCTGTTCTTTGTATTGTAAATCGTATGTTTTTAAAAATAATGAAATTTGGGTAGATGCAGTGGATATAGTAAAGGTGAATCGTTTTCATTTGGATGTAAAGGATGGTGGCGAAATAGAACCTGATGAAGAGGCGGTGGCATTGATTGAAAAGGTGATTGGGGTGCTGCTGATATTAAACGAATGTGAGGAATTAATTTGCCGGCTTACCTTTTATGAAGGGTTGTCTATCCCTCAGATTGCTGCTCGTTTTAAAAGATGCATAGGTATTATAAGCAGGCATAAAAATCATGCTTGTGCTATTAATAATGTTAAGTTTTTAATTGAGATGAAACCTCAATTCATTTTGCAATTTCCGAAGGAGTAAACATTTACATTAAATAGACCGCATGTAAACACCGTTCACATGCCCAAATTTCAATAGCCTAAATTTGCAGCCATGCAATTAAGACTAATATTTGGTTTGCCACAGACAAAGATTTTCAGAACTCCGGTTTCAATCGGGTTTCAGGAATTTGCAGGTATATATATAGTGTGGGTGAGGAGACTTTTCCAAACATGTTCACGTCTTTTCCAAACACGTTCACGTCTTTTCCAAACACGTTCATGTGTTTTCCAAACATGTTCACGACTTTTCCAAACACGTTCATGTGTTTTCCAAACATGTTCACGACTTTTCCAAACATGTTCACGTCTTTTCCAAACACGTTCACGTCTTTTCCAAACATGTTCAAGTGTTTTCCAAACACGTTCAAGTGTTTTCCAAACATGTTCACGTCTTCATCAAACATGGAAAAGGATGATGAAAGCAAGGAATAATGTATCTATTATGCTGATATTCAATCAATTAAAAGAAATTACAAATCCGATGAATCGGAACAAAATACACCGCACGGGCGGAATAGTTACCAATTTTTAAACAATTAAATTAATAAAAAAAATGAAAAGTACTGAAAAATTTGAAGTGGAAATTATGGACCACAAACCTTCTTCGGAATGGAAATTCTTTAAGAATTTAAAAGCCGAAGCGGAAAAGGAAAAAGCGAAATTCATGAAAAAGATGGCGCATGCCGAAGGTATCTCTGTGAGCGAGTACTGGTATCGTCATATTTACATGAACAAGAAACAAAGGGAGGGAGCTATCCTGCTTTTTGCTGCTGTATCTTTATCTGTTATTAAAGCCAAGTTGGGGATGCCTACCAAACAGGCGGATTATCTGATTCAATCGCAAGCCATTCATGCTGCCCTTGTTTTAAATACGGGTGGGTTTTATACTACCTTGCTTCCGGCATTGCTGACATTGCTGGATGATCAAAATACCGAATTTTCGACCTGTATTAAAAACATGAAGCTGGGAGTATTGGGTGCCAAAGGAGCAAAGATTACGGCAAAGAGCAATTTGAAAATTACTTTAAATACAATTCTTGCCTTTATAAACGGCCTTGCGGCTGCAAATCAAGCGCAAAGTGTTGAAATTATTACAGGATGTAAAATGATGGTTGTAGGAGCTAAATCGGTTAACAAGGAAGATATGTCGGCAACCAAAACTGTGACCCCGGGTTTAGCAAAACTGGGTTCCTTAGCCGGAAAGAATGCTGATAAATATGTAAAAACGATGTACGACTGGCAGAAAGCAATTGTTCCTCCAAGTGCTCCTACTGCACCTGCGGCTTCGCTTGGCTGGACAGACCTTCCTTCGACAATGGTTGCCAAAACCACTTCGGCAGGAAATGCAGCCGGCTCGCTGGTAGGTTTCCGCAAACGAACAACAATAATTGTTGATGGCGTAAGTGTAACTACTGACTGGAGTGATTATAAAACGGTGCAGTTTTAAGAGATGTTTATAGCACGCAGATGACACAGATGTTACAGAAAAGAACTGATTTTTTTGTCTAATCCGTTTTTATCCTTTCTTTCAGTGTCATCTGTGTGCTATCATTAAATAAAAAATATGAAAAACTTAAACAAAATTTTCTCCGTTTCTTCAGAAGGAATGGAAACAGGGAGCTTGAAATTTAATTTTCGCTCTTCACATGGTACACATGGACAACGAATAGAATCGGTAAATGAAATCCGGTATTCGGTAACTGTTGGTAAGGATAGGGTTTGGATACTGCTTCCTCCTTTCCTGCTTTTATCGTTTACTGCCGATGGATTTGAATCAGGGCAGATTTATTTTCAGCATCGGGTAACGACTAAGGATGGGACGACGGAGTGGGGGGAGAGTGGGGAAGTGGAGATAACAGTTTACAGTTATCAGTTAACAACTAACAGTATGGATACTGTTCACTGATTTTGTTCACTGTTAACTAAAAGAAAGCCTTTCCGTGGGAGCGGGGAGGCTTTTTTTTTGTTCTTAAATATTACTAAAGAATAGCTACTTTTACCGCCGATAAGTAAAAACTCATTGCATTATGAAACGAATACTAACTCTATTAACGTTTATTCTCCCGATTATTGGGACCATTAATGGTTATGGGCAAGATCAAAAGAAAATTGATTCGCTTAATAATGAATTAAAGAAGTTTGAAGTGAAGAAGAAGGAGCTTAAGAATAAAGTTCCAGCAATGTATGATACCACAAAAGCAAATATTTTATATGCTATCAGTCGTGAATACTCAATTAGTAAATTCGATACTGCTATACTGCTTACTAATCAGGTTTTAGCTTTATCAAAACAGATGGGATATAAAAAGGGTATCGGGAACTACTATCAAGGAATGGGTAACATCAGCAAGAGCAAAAACAATCTTGAACAGGCATTGGAATATTATCAAAAAGCTTTAAAGATAAGAGAAGAAATAGGAGATAAGAAAGCTGTTATATCTACAACTAATACTATTGCAAATATTTATTTTAATAATGATTATCCGAAAGCAATTGTATATTTTGAAAAGGCTTTAAAGTTGAACGAAGAAATCAGTGATAGTATAGGAATATCTGATTCTTATGATAATGTTGGGTCTGCTTATGCAAATCAGGCAAATTATCCTGAAGCATTAAAATATTTTTTAAAACGATTGAAAGTAAACCAAGACATCGGAATCAAGTCAAGAATTGCAAATTCATATAATGATGTGGGGTTTATATATGATCAAATAGGAAACTATCCGGATGCAATTATATATTATCAGTTAGCATTAAATATCTA
>DATMPR010000470.1:0-3876 GCA_035567575.1 Bacteroidia bacterium | reverse complement strand
GTTTTCCTACGGATCTCTTTGATGTAGTTTTCTGTAGTCTGTTTTTTCTTTGTTTCCATGATATATAAATTTATTATTTTTTGGAAACACTACCTTATTTTTGATTATATTTAGTCCACTTTATGCTGACGATTTACAATTAATACTACCGGAGGTTCTTTATGTGCTGCCAACAATCAAACTTTTACAGCTGTGCCTAATCCAGCGGGTACTTATACTTACGCATGGAGCGCAAGCAGTGGAACTATCACAGGCGCCTCAACTACAAGTACGCTCGGAATGGATTTTACCGGTGTAGCAAGTACAGCCGTTTTAACTTTGACATTAAGTGGCGCAAACACATGTAGCACAATTACTACTTATTCGGTTTTTCCATGTTGCTCCACCAGAGGTGCTACAACAGTCTTCCCAACAAATTACACTTTCACTTCAAATATTGGTTATTCATCGGGTGTGTACATATTTACCGGATCAGTAACTATTAATCCAAATGTTTTTGTCAGCTTTACCGGATGTGAAGTTAAAATGAATCCAAGTTCATCAATTCTTGCAAGTACTTCGTCAACTCTTGATTTGATTACATCATATGTTCATGGTTGCAATGCTCAATGGAATGGAATATATAATGCAAGCAGTGCCACTACAGATTTTGAAACCTGTATTGTTGAAGATGCTCAACGAGTGTTTGTTGATTCGGTTGGTTCCGGTACTTTATATTCCGTCAATTCAATCTTCAATAAAAATTATAAAGGTTTCGTTTTTAAAAACTCAACCACAAGCATAACATTAAATGTAAAAGACAATGCTTTTACTAATGCAGATTTTACCAGTACTCTTTCTACAATTAGCTATGCTGTGCCAGTTGCTCTTACCCCATCTGTTACAAATGCTGCTGCAACATATTCGGCGCTTCCAAGTATAAATTTATTACCGCCATATAGTTCTTTAACCGCGAAAACGGGAATGGAATGTGTAAAAACAACAAGTACTTCGAGCGGATATATTCGTTTAGGACATTCTATTACAAATGCGCCAATTGGTAATGCAAATCAAAATATTTTCCACCGATTATCTGAAGGTATTGCTACTTATAACAGTAAAGTGCAAATTGTGAATCAATACTTTCAGTACAATACAGCTTCGCCAACCGGCGCAGGTGTTTATGTTTATGGAAGCAGCCTCTCTTCCGGAATTAGCGATGTAAAAGTAGGCGTATTCACAACTGAAAAATGTTATTTTTATTCCAATACAAATGGTGTATTAAATACTTTTCCAAGCAATTTGCTGGTTCAAAATTGCTCATTTGTTGATAATAGTAAATGTGTTTATGTAAAAAACAATTTTAGAGGTAAAGTTGCCACAGTTACTACTTGTACATTTACTAATAATGATTTAGGTGTAAAAATGGAAGATAATTTTTGGATAGACGGGGAAATAACGAGCAATACATTTACAAATACAGTTCCTAGGTTAACCTATAATAATAATTATGCGGTTTACGTCAGCGAGTTTTTCGCTCCACCGACAACAACCCAAACGGCATATTATGATGTCTTTTCAAATACAATTGGCGGTTATTACAACGGGGTTTTTGTAAGTCAAACTTATGGCTCCACTATTTTAACCAATAGTATTAGTGTTCGAGCCGCTACAGTTGCCGCAAGTTACCAAGAAGGAGTTGAAGTTACTTTATGTAATATCCCTTCTGTTAAACTAAATACTATTTCAATTGCAGGCGGATCGAATACGTCCAATTGGCAAATGGGAATTCTAACAAATATGAATACCTTGCCAAGTGTAACATGTAATAATATAACCGGTCTAGGTTCAGCAATTACTGTGCAAGGCCTTAACTGGACATCTGCTAATGGTAATGGATACTGCCAAAATATTATGACGGGGTACGGTTATGGTATGTGGTTAGATATGAGTGCTGAAATAGGTGACCAGTTTACTTATAGCTCACCTACTAAATACTCAGCAGACAATCAATGGAATGCAAGTTCCAGTATATATAAAACAAGAGTTACCGGTATGAGTAATATGACTTACACAGCCGGGGGCATCATATATACACGCAGCACACCTAGTCAATATACAATTAATGCGACAACTGATGTTTATCCAAATACTCCTTCTTGTCAAGCGATAATTGGATGTGCTTTATTAGGTACAAATAGTTCTCCAGCCTCTTTAAATTCGTGCACAGGCGGCGGCGGCGGCGGTTCCCCATTAATGAGCGGTAATTCAACTCCTACTCTCGAAATAATTCAGCCTGCATTAGATATTGCACAGAATAAACTTTCTTTTTCTGATAACAATGATAATTTGCAATGGCTCAATCAAAGGTCATTATATCAAAATTTGATGCTACAGAATATAGACACCAACCCTTATCCTGACCTGAGTAGCTTTAAAACTAAAACATCGAGTAATAGTATTGGGCAGTTTAATAATGTAGATGCTTTGTTTAAAGATGCTATCATTAGCGATTCAAAATCAAGTATCACAAATGCTTTAATTTTAAACAACTCGGTTAAAAGTTCAAATGCAATGGAGTGGAATCAAAAAACTGTAAATAATATCTATGCCTCATACTTAAGTAACAATGGAAATCTAGATAAAATACAGATTGCCGAGCTTGAGCGAATATCAGAACTTTGCCCAATCACAAATGGTGTAGCAGTTTACAAGGCGCGCACCTTAGTGTTTAATTATACAGGTAAAAAATACACAAGCAGTTGCGAGCATACTCAAGTTAATGATTCGCCGGGTACAGGAAACCGTTTAGCAAATAGTTCTTCAGAAAATTCACAAACTGTTGAAAATGAAATAAAAATTTATCCGAACCCAAGCAGCAGCGAAATATTTATTGAAACTGGCAGGTATACAAATTGCGAATTAATAATGTTTAATCTTTTGGGTCAGCAAGTAATAAAGCAAATTGTAAATGGTAAAACTAAAATAGATGTTAATCATTTAAACAATGGAACTTATTTTTATAGCATAAGCCAAAATGAAACTGTTCTTAAACGTGATAAATTAATTATTACACACTAAATGTTAAAAAAGGAGTGGAAAACCACTCCTTTTTTTGAATATCGAAATTTACCTATGAATTAAGATTTTGAAAAATACGAAAATTTCACTACCTTTAGTAAGGAAAGAAAATGAAAAGAGCGTTTAAAATAATAATTTTATTCTTAAGTTTTAATAATTTATGCCGTTCACAAAACTTAGTGTCAAATCCTGGTTTTGAATTATTTGCTTCATGTCCAGAATACATGTCGCAATTATATCAAGCGGTAGGTTGGTTTGATTGTGGAATCGACCCTGATTATTTACATGCTTGTTCATTAGGGCAGGTGAACGTTCCCCATTCGGCTTTTGGTTATCAGTATGCGCATTCAGGTCAAGGAATGGCGGGTATGGCTACTTATATAAGAGAATCTCCCCCTGGACCAACTAACGGTAGAGAATTTATTGGAACAAAATTAATTGATACTTTAAAAATCGGACGAAAATATTTTATTTCATTTTATGCAAATTTTGCTGGATGGCTACAAGGGTATCAAAAAATTGCAACCAACAAAATTGGTATGCGTTTTTCGACTATGCAAAGTGGTGGCGGACCAAAAAGACCTCCATTAGATAATCGGGCCCACTTATTTACAAATACTATATTATCGGACACTGTAAATTGGGTTTTTATTTCAGGTTCAATTATAGCCGATTCGGCTTATTCATATCTTACACTTGGTAATTTTTTTGATTATTTAAACACAGATACTTTGTTGGTTGGTGGACCTACATATAACAAATCAGTATCTTATTATTATATAGATGATATTTGTGTTTCAGAGGACTCTGCATATT
>DATMPR010000469.1:0-5985 GCA_035567575.1 Bacteroidia bacterium | reverse complement strand
ATAGCGATCTTAACACTATCCGTTCATTTACATTTGCAACGCCTCAGGTCGTAACTGCTGCACAAGTTTTCCATATGGGCATGGCGCAAACGGCAAATACTGTTACAGGTTATTTTCCGGTTGCAGCTTATTCAACTCCTTTTGTTCCGGGAAATATTTTTTATAATACTGCTGCAATAACTGGTGGTACATTAACTCCATTAACAGCCAATTTGGGTATCTTTCATTTTTCAGGAGATTTTTTAGGAAGCTGCATTGGTTTAGGAGTAAATAACGTTTTACCGGCTAATAACGAAGCTTTAGTATACCCGAATCCGGTAAACAATTCTGTATTTGTAAAATTAAGTGCAATAAGCGGTAAAGCTGCAGTAACTGTTTATAATACACTGGGGCAAGTTGTAATTGAAGCGAAAGAACTTACCGATAATTCTGCTGAGATCAATGTTAGTTCATTAACTAAGGGCATTTATATATTAAGAATCACAAATGGTAAAGAAGTGAGCAACACTAAAATTGTTGTTGAACATTAAAATTTATATATTCCCTATAAAAAAGCCCGGGCCAATCACCCTGGCTTTTTTATGCTTTATATTTGAAATTGTAAAAAAAGTACTATTTTTGCACTCCATTACCAAATGGCCCGTTCGTCTAGGGGTTAGGACGCGTCCCTTTCACGGACGAAACACGGGTTCGATTCCCGTACGGGCTACAAATTAATAATATAAAACCATGTAAATCAAATGTTTACATGGTTTTTTGTTTTTACTACGGGCTATTTACGGGTTATTTGGTATCTTTAATTTAGCAGAATTTATCTTACTTTCCATTTACTAAATTAGAATTTTTTATGAGCAAGAAAAAATTTATCAATGATAATAAAACAGCGAAAGAAGTTGCAAGAAAAGAACTGGTCAATAATTTAGTTTTAGTTGTGTCAAAAACTTTCACAAAGTTAGAACAGGAAGTTCTTCTTGAAGTTTTTTTAAATAACAAGTCTTTCAGAGAAATAGCAGATTATAAAGACCTAACCTCTTTCCGAATAAAACAAGTTTTTGAAAAAGGTGTAAGAAGGCTTAAATTTTTCCTCTACAACATGGATGAAAAAGTAATAAAATATAATGAAGCAATTGAAAATTTCTCGGAAATGGAAGCCTTGCTAAAAAAATACAAGGAAGAAGAAGAATTAAGAGTTACGAAAAAAAATATTATTGAATCCTTCTCCCTGGAAATTCAAAACCTTTTCAAAACTAAAATTGCGGACACGGGATTATCTGCAAGAGTAAAAAATACTTGCGAAAAAGGTGATGTTTTTGGACGTAACACAGTTGAAACCATAGCTGATCTTGTAAAGTTAAACCCAAAAGAAATGCTCAAGTTTAGAAATTGCGGTAAAAAGAGCATAACAGAAATTGAAGATTTTTTTTCAGTAAATAATTTAAGCTGGGGTATGTTAAGTTAAAGCTATTTGTTTGCGTAAATCAAGCATAAGTTTTCGGCAAAGTTTATTCTTGGTGAAAAAAAGTAATCCGCTTTGTGCGATTATTCCAATAAACCCTAATGTAATGCGACAGGTATGAGTAAGAGTGATAACCATGCTCTATATTCCCTTCTCCCCTTGTTAAGTCGCCTATATTCAACTTATAAACCCTCTCATCATAATGTAATATTAATCCTTCACCATTTACCTGCAACCTATTGTTAAGTCGCACAAGACAATCATTGTATTCCCTTTCCGTCCGGAAATAAAGCTGAAGGCTATAAATCTCGTTGGCAACTCCATTGCTGAAATGAAAAAGTTCATTATCGGTTATTTCATAAAATGGTCTATGCATATTCAAATTTTTACTTAAAAAAACTTATTTCCAATAATTTTCAATTAGTTCCATAATTTTATCTCGATCCAAAAAATAAACGCATCCCTTAAAATATCCAGGAACTTTTTTAATGATTTTGTCTTTCGCATTATCTGCAAAATGTCCGCTAATAGCTACTATGAAAATTGAAATATATCTTTCTTCGGTAGCACTAACATTCCAATATGGCATTGAAAAAGCATCTTCAAGTTGCCCTATAATTTCATCTATCGGGGCATTCACTTTTCCGCTAATATCTCCCGCTTTAACTTGAAGACCATAATGCATTAAATTTCCGAATTTTGTCATTTCTGAAAATGTGAAATCCTTACCGTATTCCTTAACGCCATGAGTGAATCTGACATCAATAAATCCCATTTTTCTTAATAACGGGAAAAGTAACTCGGTGCAAAATAAATTTTCGTCTGCTTCATATTCCTTTCTCCAAATAACACCGGATAAAATCAATTCTGCCTGCTCAATAATCTTGTTTATACGCTCGGCACATTCCTTAACATATCTGTCCAATATAAATCCCTTTTTTGGTCTGAACCTCAATTGAAGTTCTTTCCAATCATTATCGACTTCAATATTATAGGTATTTATATCGGATGTATCATCTACAATTTCCTTTATTGCAACAAGAAACGTCGCCAGTCCATATTTACCTTCCCAATATTTATTTGGTTGTCTGCTTACAAAGTCAAAATACATTCCATCTTTGTCATGTCCAATTTCAATCTCATAAAATAGAGAAGTACCAAACCCATCTTCACTTGAAATTTCAATATATAAAAAATTAGGGTAATCCGTTACCGTAAAGTTCAAGTCGTGTACATCTTTGTACTCAGGATTCCATAAAACTCCTTTTTCGTCGTAATATTCCTCATCGAGTGGAAACTCATTATTATCAATGATTAATATTCCTGTCTGTATGTCGAAACTGTACATTAACTTAATTTTATTTTTTCAAAAAACCGTCCTCGTAAACTTTTGACTCTATTTTTTTGCCACCATAAGTTCGGTTTACAGGATTAATTTATTAGTCATCAAACAAAGTTCTAATTACTTTCTCCTGTTCCTTACTTATCCTTACTTTACTAACCTTTATTTGGTCAAACATATTACTGATAAACTCCTGTCCCTTCTCAAAAGTTAATAAATACAGTAGGCTTTCTTTGAATTCTCGTTTTCCACTAAACGCGGCAATATAAGATTGTGTTGACCAGGAACGCCTCACATATTGATTAACAACCTTTATAACCAAATGACGCGCTATGTCCCAATAAGAAGCATTAAATCTATACTTTTTATTTTTTGGGAAGTAACTGGATGGATCAAATAAATTAAAATCATTGTCATCCTCAATGGCATACTCTTTAGAAATTATTTTCCATATACCTTCGGAAATACTGTTAGAATATACTTCATTAAATACTAAGGGCAGAGTTCTTTCAACCAATAGGTAACTGCCTTTTATTCCATTACTCAATCCAACTGCCAACAATTTACAAGAAACATTATTTACAAATTCTTTTTTTCCATTTCCCTTTATATCTTCATATCCTTTAATATAAGTTTTAGCATCAAAAGACAAATACTCGAGTTTCTTCGGACTTAAATAAGTAAATAATAAAAGATAAATTCCTCGACTAAACTTATCCCGATTGTCTTTTAGCCAATCAACTATAATATCTTCCCTTTCCATAATATATTTTGCCCAATCATTTAAAAGATCATAGCCAGTCCTTTCATTTTGCCAATCCAATGAGATAATTGACACATCACTTCCTAATTCTTTACGTAAGACAAAGATTGACTGGCTTTGAGATTCTAAAATGGAATAAATAATAGGTCTCCACTTAACTTCTGTTGATTTAAGCAAAGCATAGATTATCTTTTTTTGAATAGATTCATTCAATTTCCATAGATATGGATTAACAGCAATTCTTGGCCACCGCTCGGCGATAGTATCACATAAATCTTGATCCTTTTCAATAAGATTTATGAGGACTCGATCAGGTAAATCAATTCGCTCCCAAATTGCTCTTTCAAAACGATCTCGCTTTGAATATAGAATTATATTTATGAGCTCAGTCTCGCTGAGATTTCCTTCGTTAATTAGACTAACAATTCTTTCTGGGATTTGCAATTCTACCGCTTCAAACGTTGGTAATTGGTCCGTAGTAAGCAAAAATGTAAGAAGTTCTTTCTCTGAAATTGGCAATATTGACTTGTTTCCGTATAAACTTTTTTTAAGAAATTTACCATTTTCAGCAGAAGGAAAATATGAATTAATGTATTCATTAATGCGTAAAATATCAAAGTCTTGATCGCTTATTGTTGCAAAAAGTTTTATTAACGGTATAAAATTCCGTCTTTCTCCATCATTCTCTGCTCCAAAAGACCAAAGAAATTTTCTAATATTTGCTTTAGGATGTTTGTAGTAAATACTGAGCCAATCGCTATTTACTTGCACATTGCTGTCGTATATATTGCCAGTCGTTGATTGCCTTTGAACAGATGACAAATTTCGCTCTGGAACAATTTGTATATCGAATTCCTTTTCGTTAACAGTTTTTAAACTCAACGCGCCAGTGCAGAAAGTAAAATTTCTTCTTAACCGAGGCCATTGGTCACTCCAAATGTTTAGTACATCTAAGTCCCATTTGTCGGAAGAAATAGATGGCACTAAAATACTTTTATCTGGATTTTCGTAAAGGAAATACGATAACTTAGACCAACCTTCTCCGTGAGAAATCTTTCTTTTTTGTGACTCGCTTTGTAATTGAAATGTCAAAGGTTTAGAATAATTACCGAACTCACCTTTTTGTGGCCGATTAAAAAGAAACAATAATTCCTCAAATTCCGAAATTTTACCTAAATCCGAAAAATCTATTAATAAGCTTTGTGTCCAAACGCAACCTGGTCGCTCCATTTCCTTCGCGTACCAAGTTCTTGCTAAAACATAAAAATTTCCTTCTGTTACCGGATAACCTGTTAAATATGTCTCGAATCCTGTGTCAACCATCGAGCCGGAAAGATCCGACTGGAATAATAGCATCTTTTTCTCAACTATGTTGAGTTCCCTCGAACATGCTAATAGTTGATGACCATTTAAATAACCATGCAACGCTTGATGAATTATTATTTTTAATCCTGTGTTATCCAAATTACAGGTTCCGCTAGATCGTTAATAAAATTACCATCGATTTTTACTTTTGGACGGTCGTATGCTTCAAGTTCTCGTAGTTTTTCTAATTCGGTTGGTTCATCATAATTTCCCCCTTGCGCACTTACACCATAAAAAGCAGATTTAAAAGAAACAGGGTTACATTTAAGATATTGAAAAAATAATGGCATTTGAAGTTGTATCCAAGATTCTGGAGTTTCGCCATGAGCAGATTCTAATAAATCCCATCGTGAAACTATTACCGAAATCTTAATAGGGAATTCTGAGTTACTTCTGCTATAAATAAATTGAAGCGTTTCGACCAACTTTACTTGATTAGAAGTCATTTCTTCATTCCAACTAGCGAATTCTATATCCTCATTACCTTCAGGTTCCCCACCCAATGCCTCTATTAAAGCATTTGAGTCTGCAAGAAAATTGGTTCTGTTTTTGGTATCTTCTGGGTTAATAAAAATTAATATCCCTGAAACCTCATTTATTACGTTTCCATATTCGATTGACCATTCTCTTGATTGAAAATGTTCGGCAAAAAGTTCTCCTGACATATCGGGAATTTCAATAAGAACATTCTCCTGATTCTCTGATTTTAAAAGGTTCATGCGAACATTTTCTATCTTTCCTAAATTAGTCCTTGTAACCTTTTGACATTTTAACCATTCTGATCGAATTGAATCTAAATATTGGTTTTCAGAATTTGCAAGCGTATTTAGGATAAGTTTTTTACCTTTTTTTTCAGAGTTCACATAATCCCATATAGCTGCAATAAATGTAGTTTTACCTGAATCGTGCATTCCTGCAAATTGTAAATCGTCAGCATAAAGTGGACTAAATATAATCAAAAATAAGGTAGTGTTTCCAAAAAATAATAAATTTATATATCATGGAAACAAAGAAAAAACAGACTACAGAAAACTACATCAAAGAGATCCGTAGGAAAAC
>DATMPR010000468.1:0-2521 GCA_035567575.1 Bacteroidia bacterium | reverse complement strand
TTTAGTGTATCTGGCTAAAAAAGCACCGTGTTTAATAGCTAATAAAGAAGTTTCTGAAAAATCTACAGGGATGAGAATTTTGCTGGAATTAAAGTGTATCATATTGGTTAGTTTTAGTACTTAAATATACAATTATTTTTTAATGCGGAATACTGACTAAAATCAAATCTAAAACTGATGAATATGTGTTTGGAATTACGTCCTGTTTTATACGGGTTTCATCCAGCCACTCAGCTTTTTCTATGTATTCTGTTGTTTGCGGAATAAGTTGACCCGAAAAAGTGGTTTTCATTAAAAACCAATAGATAGTTTTTAGGGCAAAACCGGTTTTATATTGATAAATATGATAGGTTGACGGAAGTTCTTTAACTATTTCAAGACCCGTAATAGCGCATTCTTCTTCACATTCCCGGATCGCAGTTTGCTGTGGATTTTCACCCAGATCAATTTTCCCTTTAGGGAGATCCCATTTTTTTAAACGATAAATAAACAGGTATTTGTTGTTTTGTTCAATTAAACCACCGGCAGCTTCAATGTATGTAAAATATTTTTTGATTTCTTCAAATAAAGAATCCGTATTTTGGGTAATTAAAATTAAATCCGGACCATCATTTTGTTGAATAAATTTATTGATTCCCTCATTTAATAAATCAGCATTTAAATCAGAAGTATTTACAATTAATTGATTACCTGATTGTTGAAACTCACCGGTCGTTATCAGAATATATTTAGAATTATAATACACTTTTTTGTTCATAAAAATGTCTTTCTAAAAGGGTTTATAAAGTTAATTTTGCGGCATGACCTCGTTCGATGACTCTGCGCATAAAATTGCCGAATTTTTATTACAAATCAAAGCTATAAAGCTTAGTCCTGAAAACCCATTTACATGGGCGAGTGGACGTAAATCTCCGATCTATTGCGATAACCGTAAAACTTTATCCTATCCTCAGATCCGTACTTATATACGGCAAGAGTATGTAAACACAATTACCCAATCGTTTGGCCGGCCGGATATTATTGCCGGCGTTGCAACGGGGGGTATTGCGCAAGGTGCTTTAATTGCACAGGAAATGGGTTTACCTTTTGTTTACGTTCGCAGCGAAGCAAAAAAACATGGCATGACCAATATGATCGAAGGTGTAGTTGAAAAAGGACAAAGTGTAATTGTTATTGAAGATTTAATTTCGACAGGCGGCAGCAGTATAAAAGCTGTTGATGCTTTAAAGGAAGCAGGCTGTGTTGTAAAAGGTATGGTAGCAATTTTTACCTATGGTTTTGATGAAGCGACCGAGAATTTTAAAAAGGCAAATATTTTGGTCAAAACTTTAACGGATTATAATATTTTGATTGAAGAAGCTTTAAAGAAAGATTTTATTACTGAAAAAGATGTCGATTCTTTAAAAGCTTGGCGCAAAGACCCTGCAAAATGGGGCATACTAACCAAAAATTAAAATTGGCCGAGTTTACGATCATAAGCGAAGTTCAACAAACCAAAGCTGCTCTTAAAGAACTTTATGATTTTTTGATCGATTTCAAAAATTTCAGATCTATTTTACCGGAAGATAAAGTCGAGAATTTTGAATATACTTCTGATAGCTGCAGTTTTAATATTAAAGGCATTACCGCTTTATCAATTAAAGTAATTAGTAAAACACCTTATACAAGCGTAAAATTTCAATCAGAAGGTTTAGCAAAATTTAATTTTATTCTGGAAGCAAAATTTGCAGGTGCTCCGCAAAGCACCGGACAATGTTCTATTGAATTGTTCGGTGATATGAATCCGTTCATTAAAACAATGGCGGAAAAACCATTGATAACTTTAGTTAATACAATGGCGATGAAGTTAGCGCAGTTGGAAGTGGGAAAAGAGTAGGCAGTAGGCAGCGGTAGAAAACAGGTGGTATTAGACAAGAGGAGTAGTTAGTGAAGGAATATAGCACGTTAAGCTAATTGTCCACCTATAAATTATTATGTTTTTCAGTATTAATTCGAACGCCATCTTTATATTTTTCGGTTTGCGAAAGAGCACCATTCTTTTTGTAAACATATTTTGTGCCATTAACTAATTTGCCACCCTTAAATAGACCTTCTTTTGTGACTTGATTTCGGTTGTTATACAATGTTTGAAAACCGTCCGGGGTATTTATTAATTTTTTTTGGTTTACATGAGAAATATATCAACGCTGTAAAAACAAAAAATACAATAAAATATGCTGCAAACTCAGATATGCTTGACCATTGAATCGTGTCACTGAATTTAGAAAAACTTGGAAATAAGAAAGATAAAATAATCGAAAGGACTAAAATTAAAAAAAGCTCTATCTTATCCTTCTTCATATTACAAAGTCTGCGTCAAAGCAAAATACCGTTCATAAATTTGTCCTATTACTTTCTGCTAACAAATAAATTCTCCGAACTAACAACTCCAAACTATTACGGACGTATCAACAAAAAGCTCGGCATTTCTTTTTCGCCCATTACAATGTCTTTCGAGAATACATTAAAACCATCAATACTT
>DATMPR010000467.1:0-14602 GCA_035567575.1 Bacteroidia bacterium | reverse complement strand
TATTATTTAAAATAACTTTCGATCCCGCCACCAGAGGAGCAAGCGTAACTGATTTAATGATCTCATTATAATCGGATTCATCTGATACAAAGATATTTTCAGAATAAAATAAAAGTCCGTCGGCTTCGTAAGATATGTTATGACTTTTTCCCGGAGTAAGAATAAATAAATATTTTCCGGTTTTAGAATTTGGATGATAAACACCAACCACTTTTTCGGTTTCATTATCTGTGATTGTGATCTTAGAACCTCTTGCGGCAGACTGATTGTGATCTAAAACAGTACCTTTTTGGAGTATAAGCGGAGATGCTACACGTTCAGGATAAGTGATGGTGTAGTTATCTTTTTCACCATATCCGCCGTCACGCATCGAAGTGTAGTGAGCAGTTGCTTTATCCGGAGATAATACATAAAAAACATCGTCCCACGGTGAATTGATTGGGTAACCAATATTTTTTGGTGCCGACCAACTTCCATCCGCCTGTAAAGTGCTTTCGAAAATATCGAAACCTCCCATTGTTTCATGACCATTAGAACTAAAATATAGTGTTACACCATCAGGGTGAAGAAAAGGAGCGTCTTCATCGTATTTAGAATTAACAGTAGGACCTAAATTTACGGCTCTTCCCCAATCACCGTTTGAAGTTTTTTCGCTTTTATAAAGATCTCTTCCGCCATAACCGCCGGGGCGGTCACTAACAAAATATAAAGTATTTCCATCCGCAGAAATAAATGCGCTAGGCTCCCAGAATTTACTATTGATATGTGAATTTAATTTTACAGGTGTTGTCCATTCATTACCTTTTAAACTGGTAGAATAAATATTCCCATCGCCCATATCATCTTTATAAATCAAAATTTCCTGACCGTCAGCCGAAATTCCGACCGAAGCCTCATTTCCAACAGTATTAATTGGCGGACCAATATCAACCGCAGGCGACCACCCATAATCTTCTTTAGTGGAAATGTAGATGTCTTCAAAATACTTTCCGCCATTATAAGTATTTCCACCAACATTACCGGGGCGGCCCGATGTAAATATCATTGTCATTTGATCTGCGGTGAATACAGGAGAGTAATCAGGATAAGGTGAGTTAACATTTATTCCCATATTCTCTATTTTTGCATTAACAGGAGAAGCAATTAATTTTTTTGCCATCCGGCATATTTCTATTTCCCGGTTGGTTTCTTTTATTAATTCGTTATCCCTGATCTTATTTGCCGCTAATTCTTTTTTAAATTTATTGTACGCTTCAATCGCGAGATCAAACTTGCAGTTCATGTGGTACGCCGCTCCTAATACTTTGTATGTTAATAAAGGCGCTTTTCTTTCTTTATAGGAGCCTTCAGTATAATCGGGAGTAGTAAAGTTGGTTGCTTTTTCAAGATAGTACACAGCTTTCTCTTTTTCCTTATTAGCTTTTAAATAACACCGGCCTAATTTAAAACAAAGATTGTAGTTAGCCGGATCTTCACTGAACAATTCTATGTAAAGACTTAAAGCACTATTGTAATTCTCACTCTTAAAAAGTTTTTCCGCCTCTTGAAACTGCTTGTTTAAAGCAGTTGCAGTTTTCCTTTCATCCATTGGTTTCGCTGATAAATGAGAAATGTTTATTGCGAAAAGGAAAATTATTAGTTTTGCTGCTTTCATGTTTTTAAAATTTATTTATCATTCCGTTTATTTAAGTACTAAGCTACAACAGCATTAAGCCCATATACTTCCGTATTCGTTAGTAGCGTACATTAGCTAGCTTAAACGCAAGAATTATTGTTTAATGAAATCTGAGACCGGACTCCGGTTGATGCAAAACTAAAAACAGATCAGATAAAATTTATTTTCCATAAATAAGAAATCCTTACTCTTCATTAAATGAAAAAATCTTCTCTTCCTCTTTTCTACTTATGAAGAAGTAAATAATGCGAAAGAAAATAAATTTGTTTTTCAACCATTCTAAATCACCCTTGAACGAAAAGTAAAATATAGAATAGAAATCTGAAATAATTTTGAAGTCATAAAATAACTCTAATAGCTTTAATATGGATCCGGAAAAAGAAAAGAAGAACTCTGATAAAAGCCAGGCTGGTTCAGAGAATAATGCTAACGAAATGAATGCAGGTAATGATTCAAACAATTTAAAAAGCTCTGAAATGCAAGAGCCCGAAAAGAAAATAAAACCTGATTGGGATGACCGTCAAATTGATTTTGATCAATTAATCTTTTAAATTAAAATACTAAAAATGAAAAATATGATCTATAATATTCTTGGCAAGGTCGAATCACTGCTCAAAAAATAATCCGCAAGATTCCGGCACAAAAGCGGAATTTCAGAGGTGAAGAAGGAAGATCCTGGTTTATTTAGTTTTACTTCGTGAAAAATAAAATCATTTTCAAACATTTTTTACTGGAAAATTTTGCAGACAAACAACTATTCGTATCTACTGGCTTGTTAAAAGGGGTTTCTGCCGAATATTAAAATGGAGCGGCTCCATCAAAATTAAATTTGATCCCAGGTATAATTATAAAAAAATAATATGGGAAATATACTTTACACAATCGCGGTTATATTGGTCATAGCTTGGGCCATTGGATTTTTAGGCTATCACATTGGAGGCTTAATACATATTTTGTTAGTTATAGCTCTTATTTCGGTTATACTAAGGGTTATTAGGGGAGACAGCAAAACATAATGAAGTCTCCGTAAAATTAATATTTAATAAAAATTTGTATGGCACAAATAGCAAAAGCCCACTGGCAGGGAAATCTAAAAGAAGGCAAAGGAACATTAAGTACGCAAAGCCTTGTATTAAACGAAACAAATTATAGTTATAAAACACGTTTTGAAGGTGATGTAAAAGGAACAAATCCGGAAGAATTATTAGCAGCAGCACATGCCGGTTGTTTTACAATGCAGGTTACCGCCATGTTGAACAAAAAAGGGTTCAATCCAACTTCATTAGATACCGTTGCAACTGTAAGTCTTGAAAAATTAACCATTACCGGCATTCATTTATCCATTGCGGGTTCAGTACCGGGTATTAGCGCTGACGAATTCGCGGCAATTACAAAAGAGGCTGAAGGGAATTGTGTAATATCAAAAGCATTAAGCGTTGAGATCACTTCCGATGCTTCATTGATCTGATTTTTTAGTGTTAAGCTGTGAATTATGCAACATATTTTAAAATAAATGTAACAGAAAAGAGGCCCTCTAAAACCATCTTTGTAATAGGGGCAGCCTGTTTTGATTCAGGTGAAAAAAATAAAACTAAATTACAATGGTAAATCAAACAAAATGGGCTCTAAGCCCTCAAAACAGCGAAATTGCTTTCAAAGTAAAGCATGCAGCAATGGGATATATTAAAGGCGCCTTCAAAACATTTGAAGCGCATTTCTACACCAACGAGAATGAAATTGCACTGGTAAAAATGAATTTAATGATAGATTCATCTTCAATGACTACCGACGATGAATACCGCGACGAATATTTAAAAAGCGCTGATTTTTTGAATGTGCAGGGTCATAAACAAATAAAATTCGTTTCAACAGTTATCAATAAACCTGATTCGGATGGTAATTGTTCGATCTGGGGAGAATTAACTATGAAGGGAATTACTAAGCTAATTAAATTGAATGTTCAATTCGGTAAAGCTGAGACTGACCTGTTCGGAAATAAAAAAGTCGGACTTAGCATTAGAGGAAATATTTACAGAAGTGATTGGGACCTGTTTTGGAACCAAACGAGCGAACCATTTGGTTTTATGGTGAGTGAGGAAGTAATGATCTCATGCAGTTTTGAGCTTCATGATCCGGTTCAGAAAACTGTATACAAACAATTAGGACCTATCGTAAATGAAAATCAACATGAGCTATCAGGGAGCAGAGGCAGCGCTGCTTAAAATACCACCTGTTGAATAAATTATAATTAAACATTTCAAATAAATTTCACAAACAAAATCATAATGAAAGAAAATAACAGCCCCTATAATAATTCAGAATAGTAATGACGTTCTCAACTTTAAAATTTCCCTTGTATGCAAAACTCACGTTTGTATTATTGAGTTTAAGCATCATTACGGTTGTACTTTATTATGGTCAAAATATTTTAATTCCTATTTTATTATCCTTATTTTTTGCCATTCTGCTTAGGCCGGTTGCTGTGTTCTTAAATGTCAGGCTAAGATTTCCCAATGTGATCGCTGTATTCGTTTCGGTTACTATGTTTGTTGTTTTTGTCCTTGCGATCATTGTATTTGTTTGGTGGCAAGTTGCAGATATGACAGACGACTGGAATAAAATAAAATATAATTTATCAGATCATTTTGATCATTTTCAGCGATGGATAAAACAGCGCTTTCATGTTAGCTATACCAGACAGGAAAGTTATATTCATACGGTTAGAGATGAAACCTTAAAAGGGGAAAGTGAATTAATGGGAAATACGCTGAGTACTTTTACCGACACAATAATAAACGTGATACTAATTCCGGTGTACACTTTTTTGATACTCTTATACAGAAATCTATTTGTTAAGTTCCTTCACAAAGCAGTAAAAGAAAAAAACCAGCCTTTGCTTCAAACCATACTTGTACAGGTAAAAATAGTTGTTCAAAGTTATATTGTCGGTTTATTAATTGAAATGGGCATGGTAGCAACATTAACAACAGTTGGATTTATGTTGTTTGGAATTCAGTATGCAATATTGTTAGGTGCCATAACCGCGATTCTGAATTTAATCCCATACATTGGCATTTTAACAGCTGCAATTATTGCAATTATAGTTACCCTTGGTAATTCAAACGACATTTCCCTAATAATTGGCATCCTTGTGGTTAATGTTATTGTACACCTCATAGACACTAATTTTATTGTGCCGAAAATTGTTGGAAACAAAGTCAGCATCAATGCTCTTGCAACTATTGTCGGAGTGATTAGCGGCGGCGCGTTAGGTGGAATTCCCGGCATGATACTTTCGATTCCATTAATGGCAATTGTAAAAATAATTTTCGATCATATTGAACCGTTCAAACCCTGGGGATTTTTATTGGGAAATAGTGTTCCTGATAAGTTTGAATTGCCTCTGATAAAAAAAGTAATTGATAAACTTAACTAAAATTATAAATATGAAACCTAACATTGGAATTTCCGAAAAAAATTTAAAGCATGGCGCTGCGCTTTTATCCATCATTGTCTCAAACGAAATGACGTTATACATTAAAACAAGAAAAGCGCATTGGAATATTACCGGAGAAAGTTTTATGGAGCTCCATAAATTATTCGAAAGTCAATATAAGCAACTTGAAGAAGCAATTGATGAAATTGCGGAACGCATTGGTAAACTAGGCCACAAAACGATCGGCACCATGAATGAGTTCATAAAATTGTCGCTCATTAAAGAGCATCCCGGCAAATATGAATCAACTAAAGACACTCTTAAAGAATTACTTAAAGATCACGAGTCGGTTATCGTTCATCTTCGTGAGAGTATTGTGGAAATGGGCGGAAAAAATAATGATGCAGGTACTGCTGATTTTTTAACGGGTTTAATGGAGCAGCATGAAACCACAGCATGGATACTAAGAAGATATTTAAAATAATCTTCATTATAAAATATGTCAATAGAACAAAATGAAACAAAGAAAGAAACGGTAGAAGATGATGATGATTCTTTAGGTAATCTCTATACAAAAAGATTAAGAAGTTTTTTTGAAGAAGTTACCGAACTTACAAAATTTACTTTTCGTTTTTTTAAAGAGGTATTTAAACCACGGTATGAATTCAGGGAATTTGTAAAGCAATCCTATTTAGTTGGGTACAAGTCGCTGCCTTTGGTTGTGATCACAGGATTTATAATGGGACTTGTTCTAACAATTCAATCGCAGCCAACGTTAGCGGATTTCGGTGCCGAATCGTGGTTACCGGCAATGGTTGGTGTTTCTATTGTCCGCGAGATCGGTCCTGTGATCACAGCTTTAATTTTCGCGGGAAAAGTGGGATCCGGTATCGGTGCTGAATTAGCTTCGATGAAAGTAACCGAGCAAATAGATTCCATGGAAGTTTCAGGAATCAATCCTTTTAAATATTTGGTTGTTACAAGAGTTTTAGCTGCAACTTTAATGCTTCCAATATTGGTTATTGCAGCCGATGCAATTTCTTTGTATGGCTCCTATGTTGGTGTTAATATAAAAAGTGATGTAAGTTTTCATTTATTCTTTTTGAAGGTTTTTGAAAAACTTACTTTTTCAGATGTTTTCCCGGCGTTCATTAAAACTTTTTTCTTTGGATTTTTTATCGCTATAATAGGATGCTTTAAAGGTTATCACGCGGGTAATGGAACTGAAGGTGTTGCGGAAGCTTCTAACATGGCGGTAGTACATGCTTCCTTATCTGTTTTTATTTTAGATATGATCGCCGTTCAATTAACAAGCTTATTCACCACTTAAAAAATATGGCAGAAAAGGTTGTGGAAATAGAACATTTAAAAAAAACATTTGGAAAAAACCAAGTCCTGAAAGATATTAATTGCAAAATTGAAAAAGGGCAAAATCTGGTTGTGTTCGGTAAATCAGGAAGCGGTAAATCAGTACTTATTAAATGTTTAGTGGGGTTAATGGAAGCGGATGATGGTAAAGTTGTTTTGTTTGGTAAAGATATTTCAGAATTAAATAATGAAGAATTGAATAAGCTGCGGAAAAAAGTAGGATTCTTATTTCAAAGCGCGGCTTTATATGATTCAATGACCGTAAGAGAAAATCTCGAATTTCACCTTCGTGAAGCAAGATCAAGATCTAAGGAAGAAATAGAGACTGAAGTGAGAGAAGCTTTAAAACATGTTGGATTGGAGGATGCGATCGATAAAATGCCCTCAGAACTTTCGGGCGGTATGCGCAAGCGAGTAGGGCTTGCACGCGCATTGATACTAAAGCCGGAAATAATTCTTTACGATGAACCAACTACAGGATTAGATCCTATTACATCAAAAGAGATAAGCCGGTTGATCTTGGATGTGCAAAAAAAATATAATACAGCAAGCATCATTATAACACATGATGTGGAGTGTGCCCGAATAACTGCTAATCACATGTTAATACTTAAAGAAGGAACATTTGTGGCGGAGGGAACTTTTAAAGAATTAGAAGCATCAGCAGATGAATGGATAAGTTCATTTTTTAAATAATAAAACAAATGCAGAACAAGGCATCAAATAAAATTAAATTAACATTGTTTGTTTTCATTGCCGGCGTTTTGTTTGCCGCCGGAATATATTTTATTGGTGAAAAACAACAAATGTTCAATAAAACATTTAAAGTAAGCGGAATATTTAAAGATGTAGATGGATTGAAAGTTGGCAATAATGTACGTTTTTCCGGAATAAATGTTGGTACCATCGATGACATTAAACAAATTACTGATACAAATGTGAAAGTGGATATGCAGATCAATGAAGACGCGAGAAAATTTATAAAAAAAGACGCAAGAGCTGTTGTTGGTTCTGACGGATTAATGGGTGATAAGATCGTAACCATCATCCCGGGAACAGTTTGTAAGGAGATATTATCCGATAACGATGTTCTCAAAACTAGTAAAGCAATGAATACTGATGATATTTTGTTCAAACTAAAAGTTACAAGCGATAATGCGGCTGATCTTTCTGGTAATCTTTCTTCAATTATGAAAAATATTGTTGATGGAAAAGGAACTGCCGGAAAATTGCTGATGGATACAGCATTTGCACAAAATATCGATCAGGCACTTGTTAATTTAAAGGAAGGTATCGGTGGTTTTAAAAGAAATATGGATGCTGCCGGTAAAAGTGTTCTCTTGCGGGGTCCGATGAGAAGGATGGAAAATCAAAAGAAAAAATAAGGCATGAAGATTGGCAGATCTTATAAGAAAAGAAAAGCAGTATTAATTTGTTTTGGTTTCATAGCAGCTCTTGTGGGAATAATAATTTTATGCATATCGCCGCTTGCAAAATATTTGATCGAAAAATATGATGAAAAATATACGGGCCGCCAAATTGAAATGGATTGGGCGTATGTTAACCCTTTTAGCGGCTACATTCATTTTAGCAATGTAAAAATATTTGAATTAAAGAGCGATAGTGTTTTTCTTTCGTCAAGCGGAATAAGTGCCAATTTTTCGATGCGGAAATTATTTTCAAAAACTTACGAAATAGAAGAGCTTGTATTAGATGAACCAAAAGGAGTTATTATTCAAAAAGGGAATAAGCACGACCTTAATTTTAATGACATTATAGAAAAATTCAAATCTAAAGATACAGGTGAAACAAATGCGCCGGTTCATTTTAGCATTTTGAGTTTGATAATAAAAGATGGTATCTTTTATTATAAAGAAAATGTGATCCCCATAGATTATTACATTAAAAAAGTAAATGTTGTAAGCAGCGGTTTTCGCTGGGACACAGATACAACAGCATTTACATTTTCTTTTTTATCCGGAATAGGAGAGGGAGAATCAAATGGTAATTTCACCATTAATACAAATAATTTAAATTACCGTTTAGGAATTATTGTAAAGAAATTTAATTTACAAATTATTGAGCAATACTTAAAGGATCTGAGTAATTACGGAAGTTTTAGGGCCAGCCTGGACGCGGATATTAAAGCCACTGGAAATTTTAATAAGGCCCGCGATCTTGAGGCAAAAGGACAATTAATCGTTAGTGATTTTCACTTTGGAAAAGATCCTGAAGAAGATTATGCCTCTTTCGATAAATTAAAAATTGGAATAATAGATCTAAGTCCTAATAATAAAAAATATATTTTTGATTCATTATTATTAAGCAAACCGTTCTTTAAATATGAGCTCTACGATCATTTAGACAATGTTCAAACCATATTTGGAAAAAAAGGATCCAAAGTTAGTGTGGCTAATGCAAACACCGAGCATTTTAACCTTATCCTGGAAATTGCAAAGTATGTTGAGAAACTAGCGAAAAGTTTTTTTAAGAGCTATTATAAAATTAACCGGCTTGAGATCAGTAAAGCCGATCTTCAATACAACGATTATTCTCTAAGTGAAAAATTTTCAGCGGCGGCCGATCCATTATTTATTGAGTCGGATTCGATCGATAAAAATAAAAACAGGGTTAATTTTGCACTAAGATCAGATATTAAACCTTATGGCCATCTTCTGGTAAAGCTTAGTATTAATCCAAAGGACAGTTCAGATCTTGATCTGAATTATCATCTTAATAAAATACCGCTCACAGTTCTTAATCCTTATCTGGTTAAATATACTTCCTTTCCAATGGATAATGGTACAATTGACTTTAATGGCGAATGGCATGTGCGCAATGGAAATATCCAAAGCCAAAATCATTTACTAATTACCGATCCGCATATTGCAGGCCGGAGAAAAAATAAAGATTCACGATGGCTGCCAATTAGATTTTTGATGGCATTTATCAGGGAACGAAGTGAAGTTATAGATTACGAAATTCCGGTAACGGGTAATCTGAATGATCCTAAATTTCATTTATGGAATGTGATACTGAATCTTTTTAAAAATATAATAATTAAACCTCCAACAACACCGCCGGTTCTTTCGCCTGAAAAACCATCGAGGGAAATAAATGAAGCACTAACTTTTAAATGGGAAATGCGGCAGTGCAAACTAAGCCCGGCGCAGGAGCGATTTGTAAAAAAAATATCGAGATTCCTCAACAATAATACAGATGCATCATTATCAGTTCATCCTGTACAATATGAAATAAAAGAAAAGGAGCATATTCTGTTTTACGAAGCAAAGAAAAAATACTATTTAATGGGTAAAAATGAAAAGCAATCGTCTTTTAATACAGAGGACTCCATGTATGTTGTTAAAATGTCGGTTAAAGATTCAGGATTTGTGAGATGTCTCGATAAACATTTAAAAAAAGATCTGGTTTTTACTGTGCAAGAAAAATGTATGAATTTTGTTGGAGATAGTGTGGTCAATAAAAAATTTGAACAACTGGTAAGTTTAAGAGCAAAAGAATTCCGTTCTTATTTTAAGGAAAATAATACAGACAATCGTTTAAAAATCAACACTTCAAAATATGAAATTCCGTTCGATGGTTTTTCCTTTTACAAACTTAATTACAAAGGTGAACTTCCAAATGCTCTTGTTAGAGCGTATCGGCGGATGAAAGAACGAAAAGGGGAAGAAGAGGCGGAAAAAGAATAATTTTTATTGTGCTGCACAGAAAAATGTGAAATATGTAATAAAATCATAAATTTATGTAAGAACTTTTTGCTCAACTCTAATACCTTTGGAAAATAACTTTAATTGAAAGTGAAAAAGAAAGTTCTGACATTTAGTGTAACTCTCTTTATGGTTCTTGCGTTTTTAACCGCAGCTTCACAGGAAAATAAAAAAACAAAAGAAACAAAAAAAGATGTAAGCGGAACTAATAAGAACCAGAAAGAAGCGAAAGCAGATTCTGAAGCCGATTATCAGAAATTTAAAATGGATGCAGAGCGGAATATTGCTCAGAATAAGAAAAAGATAGCAGAGCTAAAAACGGAAAAGAAAAGTATCGACAAAGAGATCGAAAAAAAATATAAGGAGAAGATATTAGCGCTTGAACAAAAAAACGATAAGCTTAAAAAGAAACTTGAAAATTCGGGTAAAACCAAAACAACTATGTGGACATCTTTCAAAAAAGAATTCAATTTTGAAATGGAAGAATTAGGCCAGGCTATTAAAGATTTTGGAATTGACAGTATGAAATAATTAATAAACATCTTATATACTTTTGTTATAAGAGCTCAAAAGTGTAAAAGTAAAAAGTCCGTGCTATAAACGCCCGGGCTTTTTGTTTTTAATCTTGAAGCAGAAATGCTTTTGTCTTATTCCTTCACCAATTTTTTCACAAAATGATTTTAGCTTTTCCATTTAGAGATCAGGTCGGATGCTAATTTGTATGGATTGATATTACCTTTTAACAATAAACTTTCCATTTTTTCTAATTCAGCTTTAATGGAAGGATTACTGTAGAATTTTTCTCTTAATTTTTCGGAAATGCTGTGATTGAGCCAGCCTTTTAATTGATTTTTGCGCTTGGTGTTAAAATAACCATTCGTAATAGTTAAATTTTTGTATTCCTCAATTATTTTAACAACATTAGTAATTCCTTCATTTTCTAACGCTGAACAAGAATCCGCTTTTGGGATCCAGCCGCTTTCTGTTGGCGGGAATAAATGCAAAGCGTGCGCATATTCGGTGCGTGCATTTTTTGCTTTTTGAATATTGTTTCCGTCGGCTTTGGTAATTAAAACCATATCGGCCATTTCCATGATGCCTCTTTTTATTCCCTGTAATTCATCTCCTGCGCCTGCTAACATCAATAACAAAAAGAAATCTGTCATTTCACTGATCGCAATTTCGCTTTGTCCAACTCCAACAGTTTCTACAATAATAAAATCATAACCCGCAGCTTCACACAATAAAATTGTCTCAAATGTTTTTTGTGCTACACCGCCTAATGTTCCTGAACTTGGTGAAGGACGGATATAAACTTCAGGATGAACAGATAATTTTTCCATTCGTGTTTTGTCACCCAAAATACTCCCTTTGCTTTTCTGACTGCTCGGATCAATTGCTAAAATAGCAACACGGTGATCTGCATTCACTAATTCTAAACCAAAACTTTCAATGAATGTGCTTTTACCAACACCTGGTACACCTGTAATTCCGAGACGAAAAGATTTTCCTGTTTTTTCAATAACACCATCAATAATTTTTTCCGCGATTTTTTGGTGTTCTTCGTTGGTAGATTCAACCAATGTTATAGCACGACTGAGAATTGAAATATCAGAGGCTAAAATTCCTTTAATATAAAAATCAGGATTATTTAAACCGGAACTACTCAAATCGTAAATGTTTTACGGAGATGCCTGAGTTTTGTAATTCTTTTAAGGAATCAATTCCGATTTGTAAATGAGCGTTGACAAAACTTTCGGTGACGATTTTATCGCTTGCATCTGTCTTCACACCTTCAGGAACCATTGGCTGATCGGTTACCAATAATAAAGCGCCTGTTGGAATTGCGTTATGAAAACCAACAGTAAAAATGGTTGCGGTTTCCATATCAATAGCCATTGCACGAACTGTGCGGAGATATTCTTTAAACTTATCATCGTGTTCCCAAACTCTGCGGTTCGTTGTGTAAACAGTACCGGTCCAATAATCTTTATTGCTTACTCTAATGGTATAAGAAATTGCTTTTTGTAAACTAAATGCAGGCATCGCGGGAACTTCATGTGGAAAATAATCATCGCTGGTTCCTTCACCGCGGATGGCAGCAATGGGTAAGATCAGATCGCCAATATGATTTTTCTTTTTTAGTCCGCCGCATTTTCCTAAAAATAAAACAGCTTGTGGTGTAATTGCGCTTAAGAGATCCATAACAGTTGCAGCACTCGCACTTCCCATTCCAAAATTAATGATCGTGATGCCGTTTGCAGTTGCGCTTGGCATTGGTTTATCTAAACCTTTTACCTGAACGCCATTCATTTTAGCGAATTCAGTAACGTAATTGCTGAAATTCACCAATAAAATATATTTCCCAAAATCTTCCAGAGCCACGCCAGTGTAGCGGGGTAACCAGTTGTTTACTATTTCTTCTTTGGTCTTCATTTAATATTCTTAATTTGCAGCGGTTTTATACTGTAAATATATTTATAAAATTGGAATCTTCCCTCATATATCCAACATTTAATGTACGCATAAAACGCGAGAAAAACAAGGCTCATGTTTTTGATGAAATCCGTAAAAAATGGATCTTATTAACACCGGAAGAGTGGGTGAGACAACATTTGCTTAATCATTTAATTACCATTAAAAATATTCCCGCTTCGCTTATTTCAGTTGAAAAAGAAATTAACCTCAACAATACAAAAAAACGTTATGATGTAGTAGTCTATAACAAAACCCTGCAGCCAATTTTATTGATTGAATGCAAAGCACCTGATATCCCAATTACCGAAACAACTTTAGAACAAACCATGCGCTATAATTTAATTTTGGGTGTAAATTATTTATTGATAACAAACGGAATTAAAGAGTTTGTGATTGGGGTAGAGAATGGAAAGGGAAAATTATTGAAAGTGTTGCCGGATTATAGCGAGCTTATTCTTTAATCAATTTCTTCGTAAAATAATTTCCCTCCGAATTTATTCTTAAAAAATAAACTCCCGGGTTTAAGAAAGAAATATCAATAGAGTTTAAATTTGTTTTCGCTACAACTTCCTTCCCAAACACATCAAATAATTTTGCTGTAAATTCTTTGTCGGTTTTAATAGAGATCTGATCTGTTGCAGGGTTTGGACTTACTACGAACTCCAAACTCACAACTCCGAACTCATTTATACCGGTAAACATATTTAATTTATATTTTCTAAAAAATCTCCAGATCTCAACAGAGGCATTAAAATCTTCGTTGGTAACACCAATAATAGTTGTCGCGCCCGGCCATGTGTGGGCACCGCCGTTCACTCTGTATAATTCATTTGTCGAGCCTGCTGTTCCTCCAGACCATAAAAAATGATCAGCAGTACAGCCGTCACTTGTATTTATATTTGGTACTGCACTTGAAGTCGGAACAGGATTACAATTATTTTTTATGCGCCATAATTTCATTAAGGTATCAACAGCGATCTCCTGTGCGTTTCCGCCGTAAGGAACAGTTCCGTCTGCAGTGCCATGAATATGCATTACTGGAACTGGTCGTCCGGGATTACAAGTGAAATTAAAAGTAGTGAACATCGTTCCTGCAACACCTGCAATAGCCGCAATTTTATTACTGAGATTACAAGCTAGATAATTACTCATGAAACCGCCATTGCTTAATCCTGTTGAATAAATTGCATTGGGATCAATATTATAAATGGTTTTTAAACTATCAATTAGTTCAGAAAGAAATAAAAGATCATCAGCACCACTCGAAGATATTCCTGCGTTCCAATACGGTTGGTTGCTTGGGTCATTTGTGCCTTGCGGATGAACAATTAAAAATTTTGCTGTATCAGCTACCGGCATAAAATTACCGTAGTATTGCTGCTGAAATGAATTAGAAGTATAACCATGCAGATTAATTACTAAAGGATAGGGTTGCGAACCTGTATATGATGTTGGCTTATATAAACGGTAAGTTCTGTAAATACTGTTAGAATAAATACTGTCGATATCAGTTACGCCTGTTTGTGCAGAAACAAAAAAGCCTGTTAAGATAAACAGGCTTAAATATAGTTTAGCTTTTTGCATAAAGCTAAGATACGAATTAATTGTTAAGCATCACAGGCATCACAAGCATCAATACATCTTCACCCGGATTTGCTTTTTGAGAAGGAACAATGATCCCTGCACGGTTAGGGGCGCTCATTTCAATGGTAATTTCATCACTCTCTAAATTGCTTACCATCTCTACTAAAAATTTCGAGTTGAAACCAATTTCCATGTCTTCACCAATGTAAGAACAAACTAAACTTTCATGACCTTCATTCGCGAAATCAAGATCCTCAGCCGAAACTAGTAACTGACTTCCATTTATTTTTAAACGGATCTGATGCGTTGCTTTGTTAGCGAAAACACTCACGC
>DATMPR010000466.1:0-4104 GCA_035567575.1 Bacteroidia bacterium | reverse complement strand
TTATACAAATTCAAAGGATTCAGTAAATAGTGCAAAAATAAAATGGAAAGATTTTTTCTCAGATCCAAACCTGATAACGCTCATTGATACTGCGCTAAAAAACAATCAGGAATTAAATATTGTTCTTCAGGAGATCAATATTGCAAACAATGAAGTGCGCGGAAGAAAAGGAGCATATCTTCCATACCTTAATGTAGGAGCAGGAGCAGGAGTTGAGAAGGTTGGGAAATATACAAGTCAGGGCGCTAGTGATGATGCTAATGATATAACGCCCGGAAAAAAAGTTCCAAACCCATTAGGAAATTTTATAGTTGGTGCTGATGTTTCCTGGGAAGTGGATATATGGAAAAAATTACGCAATGCAAGAAAAGTCGCTGTATTCAAATACCTTTCTACAGTTGAAGGAAAAAATTTCATGGTAACACGTTTAATTGCCGAGATCGCGACTTCTTATTACGAATTAATGGCATTAGACAATCAGCTGGAAATTCTAAAAAAGAATATTCAAATTTATCAGAATTCACTTGAAATAGTAAAATTGGAGAAACAAGCCGCCAGGGTTACGGAGCTTGCAGTAAAACGATTTGAAGCGGAAGTTCTCAAAAACCAAAGTCGTCAGTTCTACATCATGCAGCAAATTACAGTTACCGAAAACAGAATTAATTTTTTGGTAGGTAGATTTCCTCAGCCTGTTTCAAGAAACTCTGCAGCGTTTAGTAATTTGATTCCCGACTCCATGCGTGCAGGAATTCCATCTCAGCTGTTACAAAACCGTCCTGACATTAGACAAGCTGAACAGCAATTAACCGCTGCTAAATTAGATGTAAAAGTTGCGAAAGCGGAATTCTATCCAACATTAATGATCACTGCCGGCGCAGGTTACCGTGCATTTAATCCACAGTTTTTAGTAACTACTCCGCAATCGCTTATTTATTCTCTTGCAGGAACATTGGTTGCACCATTAATAAACCGTAACGCCATTAAAGCAAATTATTATTCTGCTAATTCAAGGCAAATACAAGCAGTTTACAATTACGAAAAAACAATTTTAGGAGCGCATATAGAAGTTGTAAATCAGTTATCAAATATCAGTAACCTGAAAAAAAGTTATGATCTTAAAGCAAAACAAGTAGACGCACTGACACAATCAATTGATATTTCAACAGGACTTTTTAAATCGGCCCGTGCAGATTATATGGAAGTATTGTTAACTCAACGCGATGCGTTAGAATCGAAATTTGAATTGATTGAAACCAAAATGCAGCAAATGAATGCCATGGTTAATATTTATCAGGCATTAGGCGGAGGATGGAGATAAAATAATCAGAACGAATAATAAAAGGCAGTTCTGAATTTAGCAGAACTGCCTTTTTATTTTAATTAAGATCCATTAAATTTTTAGAAACACAATGTTAAACCTGCATAAGCAGCATGTGTTTTGCGTGAACCTCTAACAATTACGTTATAGGTATCGGGATTAGAGGAATATTGTTTTGCACTTGCATCAAATAAACCATAAAAACCACGGTATCCAAGATCTAAACGTAAACAATGTGTTTTGCTGAGCGCAAATTCAAGCCCTGTTCCGTAAGCTAATCCAACATCGGTTCCTGAAGCGCCCACAGTTGCGTGTAAGGTTTGTGTATTTTCATTTCCGGTTGTGCTGATACCGGAACCCAAATTAACGCCAAATTGAGGACCTGCAACGAAATTAAGATTTACCATCCTTGTTTTATCAGTGTTTAGCGACAACAAAATAGGAATGTTCAAATAACTTACTTCAACCTGTCTGTTTAAATTTTGGTCTTTGTATTTTTGTGTAATATCAAGATAATTTACTTCTGCTTGTAAGCCAATATTTTTTGAAAAATTAGTGCCTAACATTATTCCAAAGCCCTGGCTCATTGTAAAATCACCCTGAATTACTTCGTTATTATAATTGCGTAAATTCAGTGAAGCAAAAGTTGGCATATAACGTACTCCGAACTCCCCCATACGCAATGCCGGCCTTTCAGTTTTTTTTTCTTCTTTTACTACTGTATCATGCACAACAACGGGTTGTTTGATCTCCGGATCTTTTACAACTGTGGTTTCTTTTGTTGATTCTTTTACCACAACGGAATCCTCTTGCGCGGTTGCTGTAACTGACAATAGCGTTGTAAACGCTGCTATTGATGCTAAAATAATTTTCTTTTTCATGGTTATTAGTTTTTTCAATTGGTTGTTGATCATTTTTATTTCAAAATTACTATCACCAAATTCCGAACGAAGAAGGAAATCGGCAATTGGATAAATTAGGGAGCTAATAAACTTAATTTTTGATTTGAAATCAGGCCATGAAAAAATAATTTAATTTTTTAACGGTGAAAGCAGAATAAATATGGTTGAAAAAAGCGGTGAGATTTGTAAGGTAACTTACAAAATAATACTTTTTAATTGCTTTTCTTTTTTAAAGGAGGCGCATTGTAATTTTTAAAAACATTCACCAATTGTAAAATAAAAACCTTTGTTCAATTTATTGTAATATCCGTAATCGAGACGAAGGTTTAATTTTTCATTTTTCAAAACTGCAAAACGGAGTCCACCGCCATAAGAGTATTTTATATTTTCATAGATCTTATTTAATTCTTCTATTTCATTATAAACTTTTCCGCCGCCAATAAAAACACAAACTGCAAAGCGGCTGTATATTGGCATGCGATATTCTGCAATACCTGTTAGCATACTATTATCCCTGCATCTGCCCTGATAAAAACCTCTTAAATTTCCTGAGCCGCCTAACATTGCCAATTCACGCAATGGAGCCTGTCCGCTGTTTGAGTAACTGTAGAATTGCAATGCGAGTACCTGATTATAAAGTGTTGTTTTAAAATACCTGAGATCAATTACTGTTTTTAAGTCGTTAAACTGCGAACCTAAATATGTATTGAAATAGGTGATCAATGTTTGGACAAAAATTCCTTTTGTTGGCCAAAAACCTGAGTTGCGGGAATCGTATCCAAGACTTCCACCTAAACCTGAAACAAAAGATCCGTTTTTTCCTAATGTAATTGTGTTGTCAAAACTTCCATTTGGAATGTAATTCATATTATATAAACTCTGTAATTCGTATAATATTCCAATAAAAGTATTTTTAGCCACTTTCCTTTTAAAGTGAGTTGTAAAATAGATCTGTTCAAATCTGTAATTTTCATAATTATCTGTTGTGTTCGGGCCTAATCCCCAATATTTATCAGGAAAAAAAGTATGTGAAGACTGGAAATATAAAATGTATTTTTCTTTTGGGAAATAAATAGTTGCATCAATCGCCTGAATATTTTGTTTCCGTTCGGTAAACAATCCTAAAGCCTGTATGTTTGAAGTGCGGGTAAGGGTGTCGTTCTTAAATGAAGTTTTAAATGAAACCGAACCCGACATTCCAAGAGCCCACCATGTTTCCGGACTTCTAAAAACTAAAGGAAGGGGAAGTATATTAACCTTTTTGGATGTATCTTGTTTTATCTGTGATTCACTTACAAAAAAAAGGCATGCAAAAATTATCGCTAAAACTTTATTCACTGCCTCAATTTTTTTAAATCGTGAAAACAAATTTACACATTTTAGATTCAAAAAGCATAATTTAAGGTCAAAATAGGTTACCTTTGCAGAACTTAATATGCATCTCTTTAAAGAAATAATTAATTCCAAAGTAAAGGTTCTATTTTTTTTAAAGCTATTTCTTTTTATTTCCTTCGTGGCAGATGCTCAGAATAAAACCAAGAAAGTATTTCCGAAACCGGAAGTAAAAAACATGTTGTTTTATGTTCAGCGTACCATGAATATCAACACTATTATTTATGAGCTGAATTTAGATGCAAAAGAAGAATTAGATATTAAAGAGCCTATTAAAATGTATTGGATAAATTACGCTAAGAATGGTGAAACTGAACCTTTGAATTATGTTCAGAGAAATTACGCTTATGGCCTTGATATAAAAATAATAGATGCTGAAAAAAAAGAGATTTGTTTTAATTTTGTTTCTTACAAAAAACAACTCATTTATTTACTTAAATCTGCTGTAGATAATAAATACCATGCCTTTATTACACTAAATGGGAAACTAAT
>DATMPR010000465.1:0-3236 GCA_035567575.1 Bacteroidia bacterium | reverse complement strand
TCACTTATTTTATATTTCACCATATGTCTATACAAGGTTCTTTCTGAAATGCCAAGTATTGAAGCATATTGTTTCCTGCTACAATTCGGTTTATCTTTAAAGAGCAATTTAATTACTTCTACTGATGCTTTTTCGATATTATATTTGTCATCATTATTAATAATTTTTTCTTTTTTCATGTTTTTATTTGTTTTATATGCGTTAATTCTACATGTAGGGTTATTCCCCATCAATTTATTTATTTCTTCTTTATTGAACCCAGTTGTTCTTCTAATGATTCCAAGAGACATGTTTGGATTAGATTTAATATATTTAACGATATATTTTTCAGGAGCGAGTTTTATTTTGTTTTGAATGCAAAATTTATGTAGCTCATATTTGTTTATTTCTAATTTAAGAGCTAATTTATAATCTTTTAAATGTAAATTAGTTTTAATTATCTTTATTTTTTCTTTATTTGTTAATTCCATTTTATTTTTTATCAATGATAATAATTAAAGTTTCAATGTTTGTACTGCTATCTTTAAATGCTCCAGCAGGAATCTCTTTTATTTCAGCTCCAACTTCATCAAGCCATTCACGGAATTCTGTTTCTTTTTTATTCTTTGATAATTTCCAATGTTTACTTGAAATAGCTACGATTTTTCCGTTTTTAGCCAAACAAGAATAAGCTTTTTGTATATGCGAACAATCTTGGTTATTTTGGAAGGGCGGATTCATGATGATTCTATCAAATTTTGTTAGCTCATCAAATTCTAAGAAGTCATCATTTAATGGGTGCATTAAACCAATGTTATCTTTATTGCCATATTTTTTATTAAGTATAATTTGATTGGTAGACATTTTTTCGCAACAGAATAATTGTATGTTTGGAAACTTATCCAATATAACATCCATAATAGCACCCTGACCAGCACTTGGTTCTAAAACTAAATGGTCTTTTTTTAGACCTGCTAATTTTATTAGTTGTTCACATATTTCTTTTGGCGTTGGAAAATATTGATACTGCTTTTTTGGATTGACTTTTTCGCCACCACATATTTTATCAAGGAGGCTTCGTAGTTCTGACGTGTATTCTTCATTGTATACAAAGCCTTGAGTGTTTCCGCCTTTCCACTTGCCTCCTAAAATTTCAAGATACTTTTTAACCTCCAAATAAACTTTTCTTTCCAACTGTCCTTCGGGTAATCGTACAATGTTATTATCAATGGTTGAATTTTTTAATACTTCAATGGCTTCTTCTGTTAATTTTGACATAGGTTCTTCTTTTTTTATTTCAGTTTGTTTTAATTTTTGTAGCCTTTCGTATTCCTTTGGGTTGCTTATTTGTAATTTTTCTTCTTCAGTCCAGTCTTTCTGGAGTTCATCAAGCATTGCTTGTAGTTTTTTATTTTGTTTATCTATATCCTGATTCATCTCTTCTAAAAACGCCATCAGATTATCATATAATGGAGTATCGGATTCGGTTGATTCAGGTTCTTTATTTAACTCATCATCAAATGATATTTTAATCTGGTCTTTATCGGGTCTGGGCATATTAAATGCAAAACAAAATAATTAAAGCTATTATTAATACTATGCCAACTAATTTACTTCTTTTACTCCAATTCGTATATTCTGATTTAAAAAATTCAGATTGTTCTTCAAATGGATTATTCATTTTCTATTTCAATTTTAAGATTAAGCACTTCTTGTTTGTATGAATAATCTCCCGTCATTCTATCATTACCAGATATTACTTGATTTCTGTAACCCGTTTCGTTATGATTGAACAAATATGCCATAGTAATATCCGTGTGTGTAATTTCATTTCCAATAGCATCTATTGGTTTAGATATGTATTCAATTCTTGTTGATGGTTTTCCATTTTCAATAGAAAATGTTCTTCTTACGATTTGTTTTTTCATTTTTTTATCTTACTTGTTAGTAATTCTTGTATTTGTTCATCTTTGGACAAAGCAAATAAAACATCAACCTCACCATCAGTAAGGTCATCAGATTCTTTATCCTTATCTAGCAAAAGACGATACAATGTTTTTTTGGCTTCTAATATTTTATCTTTCATAAATTATTTTTTTACAATTTCAAAATACCTGTCTTTAAGTAATTTTAAATATAAATCGTTTGGTACGCCATAATTTCCAATGGCAAAAAAATTATTGTATTCCACAATGATAGTCTCGCCACTTTCAAGTATTGCAACATCCATTGTGTAAGCACAAGGAAAAATATGTAGTTTAGCTTGAGTAGACGCTTTGTTAATATTTACTTTCGTAATAGCTAAATTGTAATTAGGAGCAACTTTAAAATCTCCACTATAATTTCTTGAATCAACTATTTGATGGTTGTGAATATATAATCTCCACTCGCTTAATATTTTTAATTTAAACGGCTCATAAGCCATAACTAAAGTATCTTCAGGTAATCCTTTTAAACACGTATATTCAAATCCATCCAATACTAATCCCGTAAACAATTTTATTTCAACGGGCTTAATAAATATTTTTTCACCTTTGCCTACTCTTTCGTGAGCTTCTTTTAGTGTGATTATTTCGTGAGGTCTATCCGAATTCATCGGTAAACGAACATCATTTTTTCCAATACGCTTAAATACTTCTCTCATAAACTCAACAGAGCCTACGAATAAATGATTTCTAATTAGTAAATCAAATTTACCCGATTCAACTTCTTCAAATGTCACTAATCTGTAATCCATAGCACTATCCATTGCGCCATATAACGCACAAGCGCAATCGAAATGATGCGGTAATGTTTTTTCTTTATTAGATTGAATGTAAACCATTTTATTTCTTTTTAATTATTTTTTATTTTTTCGTTATACCATTCAATAAATTCAACAACTGCTTTATGTAAATCTTTAATATCAGTAGCTAATCCATATTCAAAAATATTAAGCCCATTAAAAGACTTATCATCATCAGACGTAATATCATAAGCTTTATGTACAACAGGCATCAACCAGTTCCAAGAAAAATTATATTGTAAATCTTTAGCTGTCATTGTCCATGTTTGCATTTTTTTACCATGCCAAATAGGAACATTTACATATACCTTATTCTTACGTCCTTTTGGATTGCCTTCTTTAGCACCCATAAATTCGGCTATTAATTTGTTTCCTACTGAAATTTCTTTTTTTGTCATGGTAAAAAAGATTCTTTTAATGGTAAATAATCATTTGGAATATCAGATAAATTTATTTTATATGTATTTATAAA
>DATMPR010000464.1:0-2998 GCA_035567575.1 Bacteroidia bacterium | reverse complement strand
CGGTAACGATTTCTTTTAGTTTGATAGTAGTTTGATGGTTAAAAGGATTGGGAAAAATATTACTTTCTTTAATTAAACTTTTATTATCTATGCCGGTTGAAATTGCACAAGTAAATGTACTAAAGCCATCTAATTTACCGTAACCCCATTTGTAATTAGGCAACGATGAACCTGTAAATGCATCGCTATAGGTGCAATTAATAATGGCCTGACGTATTTGTTTATTTGTAAAAGTTGGATGCGCTTGCATGAACAAAGTTGCCAGGCCTGCAACAACCGGCGATGAAGCGGAAGTTCCTCCGCTGGCCACATGAAAACTACCTTGTGCAACTGCTGTTGGATTGGTGCTTATTAAATTAGCCTGCATACTAATTACTAAACAGGTAAAAATAGCACCGCCACTGGCTGCTACTTCGGGTTTCACACGGCCATCGCGTGTTGGTCCTGCGCTGCTGTTATTAGAAAGTTCGCCGCAAGTTTCAGGTATGGTTTGCAAAGTATTGGTTACATCCCAATATTTTTTTAGGTTAATATAATTTGCTACAGTAATTATATCATCGCTGCACTGAAAACTGCTGCAAATGGATTGAATTGTATCAGGCTTTATGTATTTTGTAATTTTTGGATATTGCGCTGCAGTTGGTAAACCACTCGAAACAAAATCGAAATTCCATGCATCATATTTGCCGGTACCGTTACTTTCGATCCGCCATAAATAATTTGCGCTATCCGGTGTTACCTTAATATATAATTCGTAAACACCAAAGGTATTTACACTTGCGGAGCTTTCTACAATACCAATGCGGTTACTGCCGTTTTTTAAAGTATCTGTTTTCAGCGAGAAACAATAATTGTAATTTTTGAAACCTATCCTTCCTAAATCATTATAATTCGGACTGTTTGCGCCAACCGAATATTTTACATTTTTAATATTATTTGTATCAGCATACAACCAATAATAAACAGTGCCTGTTGGCTGAAGCCAGGTAAAGTTAGTATCAGCAGGTGTAACTATATTTTGTGTATGAAACTTAACATTACCAGCATTACCTGCAGCAACAACCATCGCTCTGCCGGGAATGTTAGAAATTAAACCATTAATTAATTGTGCTTCAGAGTTCGTTCCATCATGACTGCCATAATAATCACCAACACTTGCATTAATTACAAATGGTTTTCCGGCAGCTGTAGCTTTTGTAACAATGTATTGAACAGCGTCTGCAATGGTTGGTCCGGGTCTGTTAAAATCTAAAGCAACAACAATAATTTCTGCTTTAGATGCAACACCTTCGTGTGATGAACTTGCTAAACCATTCCCTGCAGCAGTACCTGTAACACCGGTTCCATGGCCATAATAAGCAACATCAGTATGCGTACAAAAGCCGCCGTTTATTTGCGCAGCGGTCCATTCTTGTCCGTAACCAAAAGGCATTGGTATTGTTGTTGGTGTTGCCACAGTTTGGTCCCAAATAAAATTAATTCGTGTATTTCCTGAAGCATCTTTAAAATCAGGGTGATTAAAATCACAACCAGAATCAATTATACCAACAATCATTCCTGTTCCGTCATAAGCCGCAGTTAAAGGTGTGGTTCCTAATTTTACAGGACGGATACGGTTGCGGATCTGCATTGTATCATTTAATGGTCTTTTGTTTGGTTCAATATATTCAACGTATTTTGCGATTTTGTTTTCAATTAAAGCGCCTATTGAACTTACATTTGCATTCACACAAGCAACATTGTTCGCGTAATACTTAACCTTAATGCCCAAAGTTTTTTCGGCAGCGATCAGTTTTTGAATATCACCTACGATCAAAACATCAAAGTTTGCCGAAGGAAGTGTTTTGTTCTGTATTCTGCTTTTCAACGCATTGCTTAAATTTTTTTGTGAATAAGCAGAAAGACAGAAAAAACAAGCTAAAAAATAAATTATATACCGCATCTTAATAGGTGTTAATACGTATAAAATTAAAAAAAATAATCATCTTTGCCTAATATGCGCCCCATCATTTTTATAATATTATTTACAATTGCATCCAAGCTTTATTCTCAAGCCGATTCTGTTGCATATTCAAGAGATTTTATCTTAAATGAGGGCCTTTATTTAACGTATTGGGATTTCAGGCATAACTGGCCTATCCCGAAAGAGAAAATTTTAACTAAAATTAATAAAGACCAACTCGATTTTTACGGTAAACTGATTGAAGAAGATAAAATAGAATATATAGAACGCGACGGTAATAATTCAACCATAAAATCCGAAAAAGTATGGGGCTTTTGTCAGAATAATGTTATTTACCTGAACATTAATAAATCTTTTTTCCGTATTCCTGTTTTCGGTACGATCAGTTATTTTTTAGCCTCAGTGGATGTTACAATTTATTCGCCGGGATATAATGTATTTATAAACGGACCACCGGTTGGAAGTACCAGAACAAATGTAAAGGAAATAAGGGAGTTTCTGATGGATTTTTATACAGGAAAAATAGTAGAATATAATCTCACAAATCTTGAAGAAATGCTTAAAAAGGATAGTGAAATTTATTTCGAATTTGATGCTTTAAGCAAGAAAAAGAAAAAAGACCAGGCCAACCGCTTCATCCGTAAATACAACGAAAAACATCCTGTTTATTTTCCTAAAAATTAATCTTTTTTTAGTACTTTCGTCTCTCTAATTTTAAATTATGGCAGACGAAGGCAGACAAATAATTTTCAGCATGGTGAATGTTTCAAAAATTCACCCTCCTCAAAAACAAGTTTTAAAAGATATTTACATATCGTTTTACTACGGCGCTAAAATTGGCGTATTGGGTTTAAACGGTTCCGGTAAATCAACTTTACTAAGGATAATGGCCGGAGTTGACAAGGATTACATTGGCGAAATTCATCAATCGCCGGGTTATTCTATTGGGATGCTTGAGCAGGAACCAAAATTAGATGAAAGTAAAACTGTTATTGAAATAGTTCGTGAAGGCGCACAAAAGCACGTTGATATTTT
>DATMPR010000463.1:0-7757 GCA_035567575.1 Bacteroidia bacterium | reverse complement strand
GATTATTTTCAGCTATTTAAAAGCTCCTACAAAACGACAATTAAAACATCTTGAAGGAAAAGGATTAAGGAAATCGCTGGATAAAGTTGCTTTAATTACAGTTAATAACCGCAAATCAATTTACGCTACGGTTATTATTTTAGTTGTTGTTTGTTTTATTGGCGCTTTAAAAATAAGAGCGTTTGGTTTTGTAGTAGATGATATTCCTAAATCAGATGTTTTAATTCAGGATCTAAGATATTTTGAAGAAAAATACGGCGGCGTTCTTCCTTTCGAGATCGCAATTGATACCAAAAAAGAAAACGGTGTTGTTGCGGATGCCGGACGTTGTTTATACCGCATTCACCGCGCGCAAAAATTATTAAGTCATTATCCGGAGCTATCGCGCCCCCTCTCGGTAGTTGAGTTTGTGAAATTTTTATTTCAATCATATAAAGGCGGCGAAGAAAAATACTACAAGATGCCTTCTGCTACTGATTTGAGTAAAATTGCAGAGTATATTAAAGAAGATATTGGCGACAAAGATAAAAGCCTTAATGCAGTGGGAAGTAATTCAAAAACTGCTGCTGAACGTAACGAGGAAAGAAAAGAAAAACGATCGCAGGTGCGGACTTTTTTAGACAGCACAAAACGTTATACGCGCATTAGTGTACAAATGAAAGATGTTGGGTCTGTAAGAGTAAAAGCATTGGTAAAAGAATTAAAACCTCGCATCGATTCTATTTTTAATTATGATGACGACGCAAAACAGTGGCTGCCGAAAGACCAGCAATATGATATACGGATAACCGGTAACAGCATTATGTTTTTAAAAGGCAATGACTTTTTAATTAATAATTTAATTGAAAGCGTTGTGTTAGCCATTGTGTTAATCGCACTTTTAATGTTAACGCTTTTTACCTCTTTCAGGATGATCTTAATTTCTACTATTCCGAGCTTGGTAGCGTTATTAATTACAGCGGGAGTTATGGGATATTTAGGAATTCCATTGAAGCCCAGTACCATTTTAGTATTTAGTATTGCGTTTGGTATTTCATCGGATGGTACTTTGTATTTCCTCACCAAATACCGTCACGAAATTAAACGGAATAAATTAAGCATTAGCGATGCAGTTAAGTTAACCATAAGCGAAACCGGCGTAAGCATGATCTATACAGCAATAGTTTTATTTTTTGGATTCGGTATGTTTGCGCTTTCGGGTTTTGGAGGAACTCAGGCCTTGGGCATTTTAATTTCCTTCACGCTCATAGTGGCGTATTGCGCTAACCTGGTATTGTTACCTGCATTTTTATTATCTTTAGAAAAACGTTTAACCGATAAAGGTTTTATCAATAGCAAATCTGAATTTGGTGAAGCGCTTGAAGAAGCCGAATTTGAAGACGATAAAAAATTTGAATAGTAAAATGAAAAAATATTTTTTTCCATTATTATTTTTTGTGATGCTCTCTTCTATTTCCTGTTCACAAACCCTATTAGATTCCCTTAAATTAAAATTTCAAAAAGATTCGGCGCATAATTTCCGTTTTAAAAAAATACGGCCTTGCTTTACGATCGATCAACGCAATTCATGGATCAAAAATGAAAAAGGTTTAAATAAAGTTCCGGTAACAATTAATGGTATACAACTTGGTGTTGTCCTAAAAGAGAAACATACTTTGGGTTTGGGATTTTATACCATGAATCAAACTTCCCAAAAACCCGTGAAAATCAGTGATCAAAATAATAAAATAACTTATCAGGACTTATTATTGAAATACGCTACTGTTTATTACCAGTATGTTATTTTTGATACCCGTTTTTTTGAAATGGATCTGCCTCTGGAAGTTGGAGTTGGAAATTATATTTATAATTTGAAAGACGAAACCCAAACCGCTTTGCTTTGGAGGGAAGCCGGTCCTCTTAAAATAACCGGCGGCGGTGTAAACATAGTTTTAAAACCTGTGAGATGGATCGGTATCAGCGGTATGGCTGGTTACCGTATTGTAACCTTCAATAAAAAAACCAATTTAAATTTCAACGGTATTTATTATTCTTATGGAGTGTGGATCGATCTAAGACAGATCTACCGCGATATCAAATTTTATGGATTTATGCGTCCCAAATACCGAAAAAAAGTTAAAGCTCTTTCCGCATCTAAGAGTTAATTTGTATATTGGGCTTATAAATTTCAATACCATTTCACTATGAAACATTCATTATGCAAACAACAAAACAAATAATGAATGTTCCGTGTGACAATAAAAAACAAAACATTACCACATGAAAGGAATAATTTTAGCAGGCGGCTCCGGCACACGATTACATCCTCTTACACTTGCAATGAGCAAGCAAATGATGCCGGTTTATGATAAACCTATGATCTATTATCCATTGTCAGTTTTGATGATGTCCGGCATAAATGAAATATTAATTATTTCAACACCGCACGATCTGCCAAATTTCCAAAAACTATTAGGTAACGGCGAACAAATTGGCTGTAAGTTTTCATATCAGGTACAAGAAGTTCCAAATGGTTTAGCACAAGCTTTTGTTTTAGGCGAAAAATTTATTGGTAAAGATAAGGTTGCTTTAATTTTAGGAGATAATATTTTTTACGGCGTTGGCCTGGGAAGAATGCTGCAAAAAATATCTAATCCCGAAGGTGGTGTGGTATTTGCATATCATGTGAGTGATCCCGAACGTTATGGTGTAGTTGAATTTGATAAGAACAATAAAGTTTTATCCATCGAGGAAAAACCAAAACAACCTAAATCACATTACGCAGTTCCCGGTTTATATTTTTACGATAACAATGTAGTGAAGATCGCGAAAGAATTAAAACCATCACCGCGCGGCGAATACGAAATTACCGATGTAAATAAAGAATATTTAAAACAAGGTAAATTAAAAGTTTCTATTATGGATCGCGGAACTGCATGGCTCGATACAGGAACTTTTGCTTCCCTCATGCAAGCCGGACAATTTGTTCAGATCATTGAAGAGCGCCAAACGCTTAAAATTGGTTGTATAGAAGAAGTTGCTTACACAATGGGCTTCATTAATGCAGAACAATTACGCAAAGTTGCCGAGCCCCTGACAAAAAGCGGTTACGGAAATTATTTATTAGGTTTATTGGATTAACCCGTGCAATATTACCAGCCATTATTAGAATTATTTAATGCCCACCTTGATAATTATATTAAGGGACTGGATAAAAAACAACCCAAAGAACTTTACGATCCCGAAAATTATATTTTATCCCTTGGCGGGAAAAGAATTCGTCCACTATTATGTTTAATAGGTTGTGATCTGTTTGACAAAAAAACACATGACGCTCTGGATGCGGCTTTGTGTATTGAATTGTTCCATAATTTTTCGCTGATACATGATGACATATTAGATAAGGCGCCTTTGCGCCGAGGACAACCAAGCGTCCACAGCAAATGGAATACCAATATTGCTATTTTAAGCGGTGATGTAATGTTTGCGAAAGCATTTCATGTATTGAAGAACTGTGAGGCATCAAAATTAAAACCTTTGCTAAATGAATTTGCTAAAACCTCCATTGAAGTTTGTGAGGGACAGCAATTGGATATGAATTTCGAAAATAGTAATTCCGTTACTGTTGCTGATTATATAAACATGATCACCAATAAAACAGCTGTATTATTAGGCTGCAGTTTAAAAATGGGAGCCATTTGCGCTGATGCACATCCGGATGATGCCAATCACATTTACGGATTCGGGAAACATTTGGGAATTGCTTTTCAGTTGATGGACGATCTGCTGGACGTTTATGCTGAAGGAGATAATTTCGGAAAACAAATTGGCGGCGATATTATTGCCAATAAAAAAACATTTTTATTATTGAAAGCATTTGAATTAGTCAGCGCTTCTAAAAAAGAAAAAATACTTTCAGCATTAAGTAATACCAGTGCAGAAGAAAAAGTACAAACTGTTTTATCGATCTATAACGAACTCAACATAAAAGCATTTTGCAAACAAGAAGCCGACAAACATACCAAACAAGCCATCAAACATTTGCACGACATAAAAGCCAGATCGGAAAAGAAAATTCATTTAGAAGAATTAGCTCATCAGTTATTGAACAGGCAGTTTTGACAACGTTCTTAATCTTAGGAATCTAAATTGTTTAACAATACTACTTCCCAACTCAATATTTTCATTGGAGAAATAAAAAATTACTGCGGTCGGGTGTTTTCTGTGGAACAGACTTTTCAATTTGTTTAACAATTCGCTTGCCTACTCTATCTTTTCATTGGAGAAATGAAAAAAATTACGAAGTCGGGGTGTTGATTTAATTTTACCACTTATTAATTTTTGCAGACCATTTATAAGAAATAACCGTTTCCAAACAGTTTACATTTTAAATTAGTTCAAATTTTAAAACGGAATTTTCCAATAAAAATGAACATGCTTTGCAAATTATTTATTCTTATAATTACCATAAATGGCTGTAGCAAAAATCCTAAAAACAGTAGAATAAAAGGAGAAAATAAAATCCGAAATTCGGAATTTACTCAAAGCTATTTATCAAAGGATGGTTCTAACTTCTTCGATTTTCCAAGAAAGGATTCTGCTCCAAATATTTTTCAATACTGACAAAAAAGTCATGGAGCCAGACGTTTTAATGATAATTAAAGCTATCAAACCAGCCACTTAATTGTTAAAACCAACCAATTACAAAATCGATCTGTTTTTAACTGCAAGGGTAACCTATATTTGATAAACAAAACTTTAATCATGAAAAAACTTATACTTTTATTTTGGATAATTATTTTAGCGATCAGTTCAAAAGCACAAATTCCTCCTGCTCTAGCTAGCCAACTGCAGAATGTGCTTAACAACGCAGTATCTTCAGGAAGTAATAACGGTGTTTCCGCGCACTTAAGATTGAAAAATGGAACAACCTGGAGTGGAACCGCCGGATTAAATGGACAAAGCTTACCCATAACAGACTCAACTGTCTTTCATGGGGCCAGTACTACAAAACTGAACATTGCCGTTCTCATGTTGATGCTGGCTCAGAATAATTTGATCAATCTCGATTCTTCCTGGTATAAGTATGTAAAAACTCTAAGTGTTGCGTTTGATAAATCCATTACCATCAGACAATTATTGAATCACACAAGCGGTATCAAAGATTATCTCGAAGTTCCTGCAAATTCTACTTACATAACTTCAAACTTCAGCGCGTTCTACACTCCTAAATACATTCTTGAGAATATTGTGAGCGGCGTACCTGATTTTCCTAAAGGAACTAATTTCAATTACTCAACGAGTAATTATGTACTGGCGGCGTTAGTTGCAGAGGCAGCTACCGGAAATCCTGTTCAAACGGAATTAAGAAACCGCATTTGGAACCCACTTGGAATGAAACACACTTATTTTGGCGCTTATGATAGTATACCTGATCGCAAAGCAGGTGTTTGGTGGAATTTTGGCAGTGGGCTAACTAATTATAGCAGTCAACCAACAACTTCTATGCTCAGTTTTGGATATGGAGGCGCAAATATTGTCACCACCCCAACAGATCTGACAAAACTTGTAGACACTTTACTTAAAGGCCCCTTACTCAGTGCTCAATCGATGACCGACATGTTAACTTTTGTTCCACAAAATTATGGCGGTTGGTGGACAGCAGGATATGGGCTTGGAATTCACCATCTACTAAGTCAAAAAGTAGATACCTTACTCGGGCATGACGGAGATTATACAAATCTTACTGATGTGTTTCATAGTAACATGTGTGGTGTTACGTTGGTTACAATGACAAATACCGAAACTCTTTGGGAAGGAATTTATAATTCGATGTATAACATTATTAGAACTTATTATTCGTGTAATATGGTTCCAGTAGCGAATTTTTATTCAACTCCAAATACAACTTGTCCAAGTAACATTATAACTTTTAGAGATAGTTCAACAAATGTCCGTCCGACATCATGGAATTGGAGTTTTCCGGGAGGAATTTTAACCGCTAGCACAACAGTTACAGACTCAATGCCACAGGTAATTTATAATCTTCCCGGAACTTATCCTGTTTCTTTTACCGCAACAGCAGCAGGTGGCAGTAATTCAATCACCAAAAATTCTTACATAATCATTAATTCAAATATTGCTTCATATAATACTAATTTTCTTGAGAGTTTTGAAACGGCAACCTTACCGAATACTGATTGGTACTTATATAATAGCGCAGGAATGAATTGGGCTACAACTACACTTGGCGCAGCAACGGGAACAAAATCGGCTTACATTGATAACTTTACAAATACCGCAGGTAATAAGAGTAGTTTGATAAGTACAGCTTTTGACCTTTCTGGTTTTAGTAGCCCGAAACTTACTTTCAAAATGGCGTATCAGCAAAAAGCATCAACAAACGTCGATAAATTGCAAGTTCTTACATCTACAAATTGCGGTAATACATGGATGCCACGTTGGACAAAGTCAGGCTCGGCTTTAGCAACTGTAACGCCTCCAAGTACCGTGGCCCTCTCTCCGACCTCTACTCAGTTTACAACTTATACCGTGAATATCGTGGGTGTTACAGGAAGTACAAATGTTCGTTTCAGATTTGATTTTTATGCCGATGCTGCAGGCCCCGGAAATAACATTTTTATTGATGACATAAATATTTTTGATGGAGCTCTTGGGATCGCGACAAATGAAGAACAAATAGGTTTGAAGGTCTACCCAAATCCAACAAACGAATATTTCTACGTAGATGTAAGTATTGCTGATAAACTGGATTTGGATTTGGATTTATATGATGTAAACGGCAGACACATATTTAGCACGAAACCAACAAAGGGATCAGCTATTAATGTGTCATCTTTAAACGAAGGTATTTATTCATTGACAATAAAAACGGCAGACCGAATTATAAATAAAAAGTTAGTAATAATCCGCTGATGATTTTTTTATATTAAGAATTGAAATAGGAATTAAGAAAATTAATGAATAAAAAGCCAGATTAATATCTGGCTTTTTTATTTAATTCAATTTGTTTAACAATACAACTTCTTCAATCTAATTTTTCATTGGAGAAAAATAAAAACTCCTGCGGTCGGGTGTGGATTTATTCTTTTATGAACTTGGAATGATACTGTTGTTTGTCCGAGCTCATTATTTTTAGAACATAACAACCATTAGAAATAGTTGAAACATCAATTTCGCTATTGTACGGAAGTTTTAAAACGGTTTGGCCTAAAGTGTTGGTTATTTCAATAGCGAATCCTGCACCAAAATATTGTTCTGTTTCAATATGCAATGTGCTTGAAGCAGGGTTTGGAAACATTTTAAAATTAATTTTGCTGGACAACTCATTTACACCTGCAAGACAATCAGTAACACAAACTATTCTGATGCGAGAATTTGCAGCATCACAAACATAAATATTACCTAAAACGTCTAAAACAACTCCCGTAGGGCCAGCAATGCTCGCGGAAATGGCTGGACCACCGTCTCCAGAAAACCCGGGATTTCCAGTACCAATAATTGTATTTATTATACCTGATGTATTTATTTTTCTTATTCTACGATTTTGTTCTTCTGCAATATAAATGTTACCTGAAGGGTCCAATGCGATTCCCATAGGAAAATCAAGTTTAGCAGAAGTTGCAGGCCCGGCATCACCCGAAAAACCAGCAAAACCGTTACCTGCAATCGTACTAATAGTACCTGAACTATTTACTTTTCTTATCCGGCTATTAAAAGTATCGGCAATATAAATATTCCCGGAAGCATCAACTGCA
>DATMPR010000462.1:0-4616 GCA_035567575.1 Bacteroidia bacterium | reverse complement strand
CATATGACGGAGGAGTATTAGACATTTTTGATTTACTAAATTCCATGATGCCCGTTTTATGACCTACCCTATACGGAGTATTAATTGGTTGTTTAGAATATTTATCTCTTATTCTATGTAAATAATCAATCCTATATTTTCCACAATCCGAAACGAATGTACCACAACCTAGCGTCTTATAATTTTTAGAAAAGTGTTTTGCAAACTTTATTAAGTCTTCTGGTATTTCAATATCATCTACATTGGTAATTAGCTTATCATTAACTGGCAGGTTAGCTTTGTTTTCTGGTGACGAAAATATCTCTTTAGGAAATAACGATACTCCAATAGTGCTCAAAATTGCGGTTCTTAAAAATTGTTTTCTGTTCATATAATTATATTTTTAGTTTAATTCTTCTTCCTCTTTGGGTTCTAATTCAATTTCAAGAAGTTTAGCTATACTTTGCCATTCGTCAGTATCATTTTCAATTTTAATAAGCTCAGTCTCATCAAATTTAGGAACTAAGTTTTTACCATCATCAAACATTTGTTGTGGAGAAAACAATTTATGTTCAACTCCGTGTTTATCGGTAATGGTTATAATGGTTGTTCCGCCATCCCTATACCTGACAAAATTTTTAATTGGATATTCGTTCACTTTGCTTTTTTCTATTACCACAAAATCGTTTTCTACAACTCTGAATCTTTGATTATCATACTTAAAATTATAAGCAGGACAATCAACAACAAAGTATTTTTTAGAATCTTTTGTTTTAAATAAATATTCTACACGTCTTATATTTTCAGGCAACTTCGAAAATTTTAACGAAAGTGCTTTTTCAATTTCTTCATAATTTAAAAAGGTTTCTTGTGGATAATTTTGATTGAATGGATTACCTTTGTCGTATTCGGCAACCTTTGTCATAAAATTAAATCTAGGAAATGTACCAAACGATATTAGTAAGTTATTATCATGTGAATGAATTGTAAATTCATCTTTACAGTCATAAACATCATGAACATTTTTACCAGAAGCAATCATCATGTTTCCATGTACAGAACCACTACCACCACCTAACATCTCCACAAAGTAATCTGTATTAGGAAATCTCACATATATTTGATGGTCGCCACCATCTAAACCAAAGCGTAATAACTCAAAAAATGCTTTTGCTTTTTCTCTTTTGTCATCATCTACTTCAGTAAAGTAAATTGCAGTATTGTTAAGGTCGGAACTTCTGAAAAGTTCAACATCTCTTTTTTCTGTAAGGAACTTTGATAGTTCACCAAATTGTTTTTCCATGTTTTATTTTTTTGATAACACCCAGTTTAAAGTTATGCTTTGAAATATAAGATTATTGTATTCTGTTTTATTAGAAGGTACATCGAGCTTCAAACAAATATTACTCATTTCTTTATGAATTTTTTTTAGTTTTCTTCGTATTTGTTTTTCAGTCTTCATTTAAAATTATTCTTCTTTAGTTATGTCATAATTTTCTATATCAAATCCTTTACAATTATCACTTTTCGCTGTCATGCTTTTTGTCTGAACATCTATTGTTGATTTAAGCCCCGATTCTTTAAGGCATTCCCAGCCTTTTCCCATACCTAAGTAACGGCAACAATTAGTTCCTTGCCCCATTTTACACACGTCCATAACGTATTTATCATTTGTAATGTTGCTCATGTTGTTTTTAATTTATCATATATTCTTTGAAGAGTTCCTTCTTTACATTTATTTACCAATTCATTATAAATACCTAATATTTTACGGCTAACCAATTTTTCCATAACAGTTGTTTTGTTATCAGTACCCTCTAAAAAACAAACACGAAAATGTCCGCATACATTAAGTTCATTATATACACCAAGTGGATAGTCTACGTAACTTAACCTAACATCTATTGTGATTCCATTATGTTTTGTCGATATTCCGTAAGTCGTAACTCCAGTACTATTAATAGTAGGATTTAGTTTCCAATTTTCTTTTGGAATACTCTCAATAAATTCAGTAATATTTTTATTTATTTCCATTTTTTTAGTTTAGGTCGTTTTTATTAACTCGTAAGCTTTATCTAATGCCTTTTTAGCACGGTTATCAAAATCACATTCTTTGCCCAATTTTTTAGAATAAGATAATCTCCTTGCGTCACTTTCGTTTAATTTCTTTGTCGCCTCTATAATTAAAGCCCCTAAAAAAGCATCACAATAATGACCTTCAAGTTGGTCAAAAAATTGTTTTGTTGCAATTTCATTTTCTTTACACCCATATTCAAATGCCTCTTGATTTTCTTCCTGAAAATCATGGGATTCAAATGATTGGTCAAAACCACCTGATGCTTTAAAATGATGTATAAGGATTATAGATTGTGCGCCTAATTGAATTGGGAATCTTCTATAATGTTTATAACTAGAAAAGTCCGTTTTTCTGGATGGAAAAATAACAGGTATTTCGGTAATTTCATTATCATCAATAAATTCTTTTATCGCAGAACTTGTTGTTATTTTTGATTCAGGAACTTCTAAACAAGCATCTTCAACAGCATAACAAAGTTTTGCAACTTGTTCTTCCGTATATAATTTTATTTTTTTCATTTTTTAGGAAATTTAAATTCTTCGTATATTGGTGAAGCATCAAAATCGTTGTATCCCCCAATATTTACTTGCACTTCCATTCTTTCACATCTTGAGCATTTCCTAATAAATGGCAAATATCCATCTATATGATGTTTAGTCCAGTTGTGTCCTAATATTTTACACCAAGTTTTATTTTCCATAATTAATCATCACCAAAAACTTCGTCAAGTGTTTTATTTAAAGCATTACAAATTCTTTTTGCGGTATCCAACATGATGTTAGTTTTTTTACCAGAAGCAATTTGAGAAATTTGATATACTTCGACATTAGCTAATTTAGCTAAATCTTTTTGCATCATTCGCTTTTCCAGAAGTATTTTTTTTAACTTTGTTTCGCCAATTTCGGTCTCTTGACTCACGCTGTTATTTTCGTTACTCATATTATTCCTGCCTTAACTTTAAAATTAATCTATCTTATCTTTTGTCTCAGTATTTTCTTTACTGAATAACTGCAAATCCGTATTTAAAAAATCATCTGCATTATTAAATGCTTCGTTATTATATGATACTGAACCGTGTTCATACTTCTTTTTACTAACAAATTTATCTACATCAGTGGCAATCGCATCAGTAAACCACTTTTTATTATACTCAGACCCTTTTATAAAAAACTCTATTTTAATTCTTTCGCCATAAGGTATTGTTTCAACTTTTTCGGCTAACTTTCCTTTAGCTATGAAAGGTATTTTTATGAGCTTTTTATTTTTTGTTTTTTCAATTAAAAATTGTACTATTTTCCAAGCCCTTCCTTCCCCTGAAACACCTTCCTTTATTAAGGATTTACCAACTAATTTGCCAATTACTTTGAACATATTTCAAATATAGTTAGTTATTTTTGAAAATAATTCGATTATTTTATAAAATAATTAACAATGTTCAAAACAAATTATCTCCAAAAATAATTAGTCCCTTTTATCTGGTGCACTTGGTGAATATTTAATGTCGCTTTCGGATTCTCTGCTGTCATCCGATTTAGTTTGTTCTAATCCTGTGTATTCTCTTTCTTTTACATCAGGAGCAATTACGTGTTTGTCGTCGTTTGTGTTTTTCATTATTGTTATTTTAAATTAATTCCTTTTTATTGTCACTTAATTCGTTTTTAGCCACTTTCTCATCATTCACGAACAAGGATTGCATCCATTCTAAAACAATTGATTCAGCGAACTCTATGCACTCAATCGGGTCATTAAACTTAGTTGCATGTTCTTTATCGGTGAACGGTAAAAAACTTGCGTGGGCTATTGCGTAATAACTTCCTATTTCTGAAGGGAACATAGGAGTAAAATATCTTATGACTATGGCTTTTTTTAATCTGCCTAAAGAGCAGATATAATCACGACCATCTTTAGTCCAAACATCTTTAATCTTCGTCTCCTTTTTTTGCGTGTGGAGCAATGACTGTTTCTTCATTAATTATTTTCGTTTCTGTTAAAGTAGCCGTAAAATATTCTAATTTTAAAAGATTATTTGTATTGCATGTGTGTCTTAAATCCTCAGTAATTTCTTCATCCGTTTTATCAATAAACGCTTTTTGAGTTTTACTACCGAAAGCATAAAAAGTAGCTATTGTTATTTTATTTTCCATCTTTATAATATTTAAAAAAACCAACTGGAACTAACCCTAAAAATAAAATGAAACTATTTTACTTATGTACTTATTCTAATATTCAGTACAATTCCAGTCAGTTTGTTTAATCGCTTCAATTAACGTTTCGCTATGTAATCCTGAACTTTCCTAATCTGGTTTTTAAATTCAATTTTGCATTTTAAAAAGCCATCATATTGATTTTTTTCAGTCTTAGTATCGAATTCGTTCTTATATCCACGAATGCAATCCAAAACGGCTACTATGCGCTCTGTTTCAGTTTCTTTTTTTAATGCTTCCTCAATAGCTAAAAATAATCCACCCTTAACTTCTTCTTTCATTTTAATTGTATTTTCTTTTTCACTCGGCATAGTATTCATTTTTTATTTAATTATTCTGGTCGTTTAAAAATAATT
>DATMPR010000461.1:0-2548 GCA_035567575.1 Bacteroidia bacterium | reverse complement strand
AGATTACTGTTGTTGTATTCAGATGTTATTCTGCTACCTCAAAGAGTTTGCGATTTTGAGATAGCTCAAATAAGGAACTGGAATTTAATTTTTTCATTTACTGATGAGTATAACGAAAGAGATAAGCAGTTTACGTGGCGTACCATTCAAACATCAGAGGAGCAAAAAAATATTCCGTATACAAAATACAATAGAGTAATAATTAAACATTTTGGATGGAATGGTAATGACATAGAAACAAAGGGTTTTTTAGTATTAACACCATCACCCGACGTAAATGGAGTTATTTTATATATTAAGGTGCGCACTTTAGCCTCCGAAGAAGTACCAGACATGAGGAGGGTTGAATTATCAATATGGCAAGCGATTTAGAAAATGTAAGTGAAAATTCGGGATCTTCTTCTGGCACTTCTGGAGAAGGCATTACTATAGTTCAGAGTGAAATTGAGAAATTCAGGAGTTTGATTAAAAAAGTAAAAGATGCATTTATTACACAAAAAAAAGCCATATCTATAAAAATAATTATTTTTCTTTCGTTGGCGGCTGGAATTATTGCTTTATTAACTGGGTACTATATATATCATATACTTTTAGAGAAGAAAGATTTACCGTTCTATATAATTCAAAATAAGTTAGATTTAATAGCATGGTATGAAATTGGCTTAAGGGTTACTTTTATTTCCTTGTCGGTTTCTATTGTCGCATTTTGTTTAAAAATGATGAAGAAATACTTGTCATCATACGAAGAGGTGAAGCATAAAATTACCGTTATTGATGCTATGCCGACTATTGTAAAAGGAACCGAAGACAAGGATCTATTTAAAGTTTCCTACATTAAAATTGTAGATATGCTAATTGGTTTGAGTGACAAAGAATTTGAAAAAGGAAACGAAATCAGCATAGTAAATAGTGTCCCCGAATTCCTTAAGGATGTCACCAAAAAAGACTAACCCAGTTCTCCGTAATGTTCTCTCAATGCCCCTAAAATAAAAAAATGAAGTTGGGCGTAGAATTTTTCTACATCCCAGCCGGATGTCTCCGACTGGCGAGTATAATAATTCCGCCTTTGTTTGTGTTCCTTGTACATCAATAGGCTGTGGCTTTGTAGGCAAAAACGGAATACCATATAAATTTTGATATTTACGAATAGAGGAGTATGTTTGAGAAATGAGTGCAGATGGATAGAAATTAATTGTCTTTCGGGCTTTCTATCTCTTTTGTTTTCGATTCAATACCTAAAATCTCTGATTTTGTTGGGAAGAAATTTATGGTCTCTTCTGTCGCTGTAATTGATGGTGTGAAAATTGCTCCCTTTTTTATCAATTCGGTTAACGTCTCTATTGAGTTTTTTATTTCGTTTATTGTTACGTTTTTATCGATTGCCTCTTTGAAAAATTCGGATTGAATTTCTTCAGCCTTTTTCAATAATAACGCCTTTACTTCAGCATCTTTAGTATCGTTAACCTCTGTTAAATTGCCGACCTTATTATTTTTATCGTGTAATGCTTTAAATTCTTCTTTAAATTTTGATCCCTCCCACCAGTCCTTGCGATTTTTAATCGCTGCCGTTAATAATGCCGAAACAAGCACTAAGGCGCTCATAGCTAATGTGGTAACGGAAGAGAAATCAACATTCAGCCAAATTGATCCATTTTCTACACTCGATATTTTTGTTTTGCAATTTAAATCACTTATTAATAAGGGTCGACTAATAGCAATATCGATTTCCTTAGTTATTTTGGATAATTCATCAAAATCATTGATGCTGTCTGGTAATTTAATATTTAGGGAAGTTGGGTCTTCTAATGGCACTATTGAATCAAATATTAAATTAAGATTTTCTATTAATATGCTTAATGTATCTAAGGTAATTTTAATTTGATTTCCTTCTTGTAAATTAATATTTTGATTATCGGATGATGTTGTAAAAATTGCAGAATTAAGAAGATAGTTAGCATGAACTGTGAAAATATTGATTTCTTTAAGGATCCGTACAATTTTTCTTATGTTGTTTAATCCACTTATTTGATATTGGGTACCGTTAGGGGTAAGTGTTGCTTGGTATGTCAGTAAATTGCTTATTTCTTTTAATTTAGATTTAATGACTTTTAAAGGCACTTCCATTAGCTATTATTTTATAGCAAATGTAAGAAATTGAACTACAAGTATTATTAATTAATTTCTGGCGAGAAAAGGGATGATGGGAACGAACAATATATAGGAACGTAATCCATTTCAACCTTTGTTTGTGTTCCACATCTGAAAATTCCCGTTATTCCGCATGTTCTTAAAGACATCCGGAATGACCAAACTCCTTTTATAAACGGCATTCTAACTCCCAGACCTGGCTCCCCATAATGACAGGCTGCCCTCAACTTAGCTGCATTTCTTCTTTTTGTTCCAGTATATACTTCCTGTATTGTTCCAGTATAAAAATGAGGGAAGCTATAGCAGTATCATATCTTTTTTCTTCGCGCTCCTCAGCACCCCATATAAGTTCCTCCCTTGTTTCTTTGAATTGCTGCAGAAAGGGTAGCCACTCTTGTTT
>DATMPR010000460.1:0-2108 GCA_035567575.1 Bacteroidia bacterium | reverse complement strand
GTAACGCAACTTTTACCGCAGTTAGAAATTGCACGCAAAGCTGTTTTCCAGTCGGATGCCATGCGTTCGTTTATTTTTATTACGCTTGCATTTATTTTTATTTATTTATTTCTCAATAAAAAAATTAAACGCGAAATGTTATTTGCGGCACTTGGTATTTTTATTTTAATTGATCTGTGGACAGTTGATATGCGTTTCCTCGGAGAGAAAGCATTTGTGACCAAGAGTCAGAACATGGCAAGTTTTGAAAAAACTGCGGCTGATGAAAAAATATTGCAAGACCAAGATCCGGATTACCGTGTTTTAAATTTATCAACTTCTCCTTTTCAGGATGCGGCAACATCTTATTGGCATAAATCAATTGGCGGTTATCACGGCGCCAAACTAAAAAAATATCAGGAGTTAATTGATTTTCATTATCAGGGGCAAGTGCAGCAATTTTATGCAGGCATTAATAAAACATCAGGTAATGATACTTTGATAGATGCGTTGTTTGCGAAACTGCAAATATTAAATATGCTGAACACAAAATATTTAATTATTCCGGTGGGTGAAGATAAATCGGTACCGATCATGAATCCGGAAGCAAATGGAAATGTATGGTTTGTAAAAGAAATTACTTTAGCAGAGAATGCCGATCAGGAAATTACAGGTTTGGGAAAGATCAATACAAAAACTCAGGCTATCATGCAAACCAAATTTAAAAACGATGTGAAAGTTGAGCCAAGTTATTCCGCCGAGGGCAGTATTAAATTGAAAAGCTACAAACCAAATGATCTGGTTTACGAATCAGAATCAAATGCGGCGCAGTTTGCAGTGTTTTCTGAGATCTATTATCCCAAAGGATGGAATGCTTATATTGATGGTAATTTAACACCGCACGCTGCCGTTGATTATGTTTTAAGAGGAATGAATATTCCTTCAGGAAAACACAAAATTGAATTTAAATTTGAACCGCAAACATATAAAACAGGAAATAGCATTGCCATGGTAGGTTCGGTGTTGGTAATCGTAACCGTGGCAGGCGGCATTTACATGGAAATGAAAAAAGGCAAAACGGCAGTATGAGCAAAGCAAACTTGTCCTAAGCTTGACGAAGGGCATGACAAAACGACAAAAAACATATTGGTACAATAATTGATAATTAATTAACGTATAACTAAACAAAAAGAAAGGAAAACATTAAAATGGCACTAGAAATAACAGACGCTAACTTCGAGGAGTTAGTAACAAAAAGTACAAAACCGGTATTAATTGATTTTTGGGCGGAGTGGTGTGGTCCGTGCCGCATGGTTGGTCCGATTGTTGAAGAACTCGCAAAAGAATACGAGGGCAAAGCCGTTGTAGGTAAAGTTAATGTAGATACGAATCCAAACATCAGTATGAATTTTGGTATCCGTAATATTCCTACCATATTATTTTTTAAGAACGGACAAGTTGTAGATAAACAAGTAGGCGCAGTACCTAAAGCTAATTTAGCTGCTAAATTAAACGCGCAGTTATAGCTGCTGTAGTCGGGAATCTTACAAAAACCCTGTTTCTTTTTTGAGGAACAGGGTTTTTTATTACATTAGTGTTTCAAAACAAAAACCATGCAATCAAAAGCTAAAACACCGCAAGAGTATATGGATTCACTTCCTGCAGACCGTAAAAAGCCGATGGAAGAATTACGCAAAGTCATTAAGAAAAATCTCTCGAAAGAATATGCGGAATGTGTAGGCTACGGAATGCTTGCTTATGTTGTGCCGCTTAAAATTTATCCTGCAGGTTATCATTGCGATCCTACCTTGCCTTTAGGTTATATGAATTTAGCGTCTCAAAAAAATTTCATTGCAGTTTATCACATGGGTGTTTATGGCAATAAAAAATTATTAGATTGGTTTGTGAAAGAATATCCCAAACATTCAAAGTCAAAATTAGATATGGGAAAAGCCTGTATCCGTTTTAAAAAAATGGATGATATTCCCTACAAACTAATTGGCGAATTAACCGCTAAACTAAGTGCAAAAGAATGGATCGCCTGTTACGAAAGTGCACTCAAAATGCTCAAAAAATAAGTTCCCTGGCTATTTTTTACAACAGAAAAATGTAAACTTGTTTTTGATTTT
>DATMPR010000459.1:0-3539 GCA_035567575.1 Bacteroidia bacterium | reverse complement strand
GGAATTAATTTTAACTTTCACGCAAAGTTTTGTCGGCGATAGTACAACGCCTCTTTTGTTTGAGGTACATCAATTAACACAAGATCTGGCCAGAGCCAATTTATATTACCTGCATAATACTGTTCAATATAATAGCAATTTACTTTGCAGTGCTGTAAGAAGGACAACTCTTACAAGTGGTTTTTACACTATACGTTTACCATTGAACAGTGCGTATGCATCGGCGATGATCACAAACCCGCAGTATTTGGTGGATAATGCAACGTTTCAAAGTACATACAAAGGTTTTTACATCACCACAAAAAATACAAACTTTTTAACGCCGATGGCCCAGGGCGCTTTAATGAAAATGGATCTGGATAATCCTGTTTCCGGAGTGTATATGTATTATCATAACGGCGGATTCTCATCATCAAAAACTCCGAAAACATACAGGTTTCCATTTAGCGGCGATAATTCATCACGGTTCAATAACATAACTTACGATTATCATTCAGGTGGAAATAATATGCTTGTAGCCCAACTCGATAAAGTTGATACACTTGCTAAACAAAATGTTTTCTTAAAAGGTGTTGCCGGCACAAAAAATATTATCCGCCTGCCATTCCTTAAAAACTATTCCGATTCTTGCCCTATTGCAGTTAACCGCGCTGAATTGTATTTTAAAGTTGATCAGAATTTTCTTGACGCAAACCCGGGTTACCAACCGCCATTAAAAATTTCAATGGTGGGAGTTGATCCATACGGAAAAGAAATTTTTGTAAAAGATCAATATTATAGCGGCGACTTAATTCGCTTTGGCGGCAGCTACGATCCGGTTAATAAATGGTATATTTTTAATATTGCACGCCACGTTCAGGATATTATGTCAGGAAAACTGGCAAACTATGGGTTCTATTTAGTAGTAGCAGACCCCGATCCGAATTATCTTGCACGTCGTGACGACAGAGCTGAGCGAGTTGTTTTTGGAGGGATTAATAACGCGCTTTATAAACCTACTTTCCGTTTAGTCTATATCCGTTTTCCTTACGATAAATAAGTTATGTGCGGCATTCTGGCATATTTTAACCGCAATGGCATTTCAGAAAAAGAATTAAAACAATCTCTTCAGTCGCTGCAAAAAATAAAACACCGTGGTCCGGACGGTGAGGGTGTTGTTTTGATAAATACCAAAACCGGCGAGTTTCATAATTTAATTACTTCCGAAACACCAAATGCCGCCCTCGAAAACAAAATTACATTAAACGAAACAGCCGGACTCAATTACGATCTGATCCTTGGTCATCGCCGTTTGAGCATTATTGATGTAAGTACTAACGGTCACCAGCCAATGTACTACCCGAATAAAAACTGGATCGTGTTTAACGGCGAAATTTATAATTACATTGAGTTAAGAGACGAGCTTAAAAAAGAAGGGCACACATTTAAAACGGGTTCAGATACCGAGGTAATTCATGCGGCTTATCAGCAATGGGGCAGTAAAAGCATCGAAAAACTCAATGGCATGTTCTCTATTGTTTTGTATGATGCTAAAAACAAAACGTTATTTGTAGCAAATGACAGATTTGGAGTTAAGCCGCTTTATTACATTAACGATGCAAATAGATTATTATTTATATCTGAGATCAAGCAGGTTAAAGAGTTTGATTTCAGTTTAACTTTAAATAAAAACGCGATTAACATATTTTTAAATGAGCATTATCTCAACTATGATAATGAAACTTTTCATAACGAGGTAAAGCGGCATAAATCTGCACATTATTCAATTGTAAATATTTCAAACGCGTTTGAGGATAAACAAATAGCTTATTATACTTTACCCGAAAAAAACAAAACTAAATTGAGTTTAGAAGATGCCAAACAAGGCTTTGAAGAATTACTTCTTGATGCGGTTAGTTTAAGAATGAGAAGCGATGTTCCCGTTGGATTCGCAAGTTCAGGCGGACTTGATTCAAGTGCTATTTTATATCTTGCGCATCAAATTCTGAAAAAGGAGAATCACGAAGCGAATATCAATACGTTTTCAGCTATTTTTCCCGGTGATTCAGGTGATGAATCTTATTTTATTAAATTGGTAGAAAAAGATCTGAATGTAAAATCATATTACGTTAATCCAATGGAAACATTCGGTATTAGTGATTTTGAAAAACACATTTACTATCAGGATGAGCCCGTATTAAGTACATCTTTTTATGCAGGCTGGAGTGTATCGCGGCTTGTAAAGGAAAACAATGTCACAGTTTTACTGGTAGGCCAGGGAGCAGATGAGATATTAGCGGGCTATCACCATCATTTTTACCGTTATTGCAGACAATTGATATTAAGTGGCAAAATATTAACGTATCTATCCGAATTAAAAAAATTCGCTGCATTAAAAGATCTTCAGGTAAATGCATTACACTGTTTAATATTAAATGAAGTTAAACTCGCCGTAAAATTTAAATTAGGATTAGCAAAAACAGGAGGAAAACTATCTGATAAATGGAATAATGCAAATACTTTACTTGAGCTTTTAAAAATGGATCTTACAGAAACTATGATCCCATTTTACTTAAGGGCAGATGACAGGAATAGCATGGCTTTTCATATAGAAGCAAGGCATCCTTTTTTAGATTATCGTTTAGTAAATTTTTGTTTGAATTTGCCGGATAATTTGAAAATTAAAAATGGCTGGCAAAAATATATTTTGCGGGAAACATTAAGTCAAATGCCGGATGAGATCAGATTCAGGAAAGATAAAAAAGGATTCACAACTCCTCAGGATAAATGGCTATCGCTATACGATAAAGAATTTAAAAACTACCTGAATTATTTGCCGGCAGAATTTGGCAGCTCTAATTCAAGTGATCCTTTCCTGAAATACGCCTTGGGCGCATGGTTTAAGGTGAATGAATAAGTTAACCCTGAATTTTTAATAACTTTGAGTTTTTTTTAATTTATTTATTGGTATTTAATGGATATTTATTAACTAAATGCCTCAGAAATTACTTATAGTATCTCATGTATTTCCACCTGCACCGGGCATTGGTGGTCGGCGTTGGGCTAAATTTGCAAAATATCTCAATCGGAAAGGTTATGATATAACAGTTTTAACTGCAGAAACAATTTCAAATTCTATTTCTGAATGGGGAGATGACGCGAAAGGATTGAAAATAGAAACTCTTCCGTTTCGTTTTCCAAAAATTGTTGCGAACCCTGAAAAATCTTTTTTAAAACGGCTAAGTTATTTTGTTTGGGTTAGCATACTAAAGATTTTAGAAAAGGGAAATTATTTTGACAGAACTATTTTCTGGAGAAAACAAGTAACAAAAAAAATATCAGAGTTAATTGAGAAAAATTCTACTGACTGCGTAATAGTTACCGGTGGGCCATTCCGTTTAACCAACCATGTTATGCGTCTGTGCAAAAAATATCCTAAAGTTAAATTCATTGCAGATTTCAGAGATCTATGGACCGAGGATTCTGAGATCACTTTTTTTTCAGTTATATCGGAAAGGCGTAAACGGATTGAAAAGAAAATAGAAAAGGAAACCATTTTA
>DATMPR010000458.1:0-4797 GCA_035567575.1 Bacteroidia bacterium | reverse complement strand
ATGGTTGGTTTCCAATAGCTGATTTTTAACAGCGAACATCACGATTCCGGCTGTATTATTTACATCCAGTTTATTCATGATATTTTTCCGATGGGTATTAACGGTATGGGTGCTTAAACAAAGCTTATCGGCAATTTGTTTGTTTGATAAACCTTCAGCAATGTATTTAATAATTTCTATCTCGCGTTCAGTAACATTAAAACCTTCGCAAGAATATGTTTTTAATAAAGCTTTGGTAACTTCTATTTCCATTTCTGAATTTAAAACAGAAGCTACTTTACCGCACAGGAAGCGTTCGTTATTTAAAGTAGCAACAATAGCTTCAATGATCTCTTCCCTATCGCATTCCTTAAGTAAATAGCTATTTACACCTGAATTAAGAGCGTTATTCATCTCCGATTTGCTTAGTGCCTCGGTGATGGCTAATATTCTAAGGTTTTTTCTCTTGCGGCTTATAGATTTAATATCCGATGCAGAAAAACTAAATGAAGCAAAATCAAGTATAAGAACATCAGGACAAGAAGTATTTATTTTTTTCAATAGATCATCAATATCCGTAATAGCCGAAGGTAATAACTCGAAACCTTTAAGATTGCTGATCAAAAGTTCAGCTCCAACACGGCTTAAGTAATTCTTATCTGCTATCAATACTTTGGTCATTTTTCTTATTTAGACTAATTTTAAACAAAAATAAGGAAGAAAATTAAAACTACAAACTAAATTTTAAATTTTTTGCCTTCAGTTGCTAACATTACATTCTTAAAATATGGGCTTGCTTCATCAATAAATGGCGTTAAATCGCCATAACGGGCCGAATAATGACCTAATATGAGTTGCTTCACCTTAGCTGCCTTTGCAATCTTTGCTGCTTGTTCAGCTGTTGAATGAAATGTTTCCTCTGCCCGTTTTGCTTTATCATTTAAGAAGGTGCTTTCGTGATACAAAAGATCAACATCCTTAATGTATTTTACGAGGTTCTCATCATAAATGGTATCGCTGCAATAAGCAAAACTCCGGGCTAATTCAGGATCAATTGTAACTTCTTTATTTTTTACTTTTTTACCATCTGCATTTACAACGTCTTCCCCTTTTCTTAAATTATTTATATCAGCTGTCGAAACTTTATTCTTATCTAATTTAAACTTATCGATCTTACGGAGCAAAGGCTTTTCTTTAAACAAAAACCCGGTACAAAAAATACGGTGTTTCATTGGGAAAGAATGCACTTCCACTTTTTCATCTTCAAATAATGAATTGATTTTATCATTTTTAGTAAAGTGCCATTTTATATCGTAATTCATTTTTGTTTCAGAAACTGAATTTAGTTTGTCAATTATTTCTTTTAATTCTTTCGGACAATAAATATTTATTTCCTGTTTGCGTCCTAATAAATGCATACTTGCCAAAAGTCCGGGCAAGCCTAAAAAATGATCCCCATGTAAATGCGAAATAAAAATATGGTCTATTTTCTGAAATTTTGTTTTGTATTTACGTAATTGAATTTGCGTTCCTTCACCGCAATCAATTAAAAAAAAACGCTCAGCTACATTTAGTAACTGAGCGGAAGGGTTTCTTTTAGTTGTTGGAGCAGCAGAACTGGTTCCTAATATTAATAATTCGAAGTTCTGACGCTGCATTAATTTAGTTCCCGTACAAGATCATTCGTTTAGTTTCAGAGAAATTTTTGTATTTAATTGTATAAAAATACATTCCATTGCTCAGGTTATCACCATTAAACACAAATTCGTTATCACCAGGCTGGACATTTATGTTTGAGTTATAAATTAATTTACCCAGCATGTTGTGTACTTCCAGTTTGGCTTGTCCCTCTTCAACCATAAAAAAGCGAATAGTAGTTTTATTAGCAAATGGATTTGGAATGTTCTCCAGATTAAAACTGTTTTTACCGATTTCTTTTAAACCGGTAGCTGCATTAATTTTTATGATGTAATAATTTAATTGTTGTGTAGAAACATTTGATCCGCTGCTTACATTTGGTGAATTAGAACAAGAACCGATGGTTGGTGTGGCATAAGCGTCAATTTTCAAATGCAAAGTATAAGTGCCGGTAGTTGTGGGCGTACCATAAATTGAAGCGCAATTATTTGCATTACCCGGAAATTTAAACGAAGGCGCTGCATTAATTGTTCCGTTCGCTAAAGCTGCGGTCGAAGAACCAAAATTTAATCCAGGAGGTAAACCATAATTAACGGTTCCGGTAGGATTGCTTAACACAAAACGGTTAAAGCAAAATAAAATGCTGGATGAAGTAGTGTCTTTCGGTACCTTAACTGTAATGTTTTGTACATAAGGAACCCCAACGGTACCCATCATAAAATTTGTCGCACTATCGGGCCAAACACCAATTTTATTGGATGCCACAAAAACCGGATCCAGAGAACAGGTTGGAACACTTTGCGCCTGAATATTGAAAACGAACGCTGCTATTAAAATGAGTGATAAATATATTTGCTTCATGAATTTTATTTTTAATAAAAATACTAAAAAGGATGTTTAAAAACTATTAAGGATCAGAAAATTATCAGACTTATATATTTAGTTTACACAAGCTATGTAATTTTATGAAAACGAATAGATTAAAGAAATATTTTAATCAATAAGTTCAACAGAACGTTTAATAAAACTTGTTAATTGCGCTCCTTTTAATAATCCTTGAGAAAGTAAAGCCAGATCAGCAGCTTGTTTTGCTAAAGTTTTTTTCTTCCCTGCATCCGTCTCTTTTAACAAACGCGTTATTAAAGGATGGTTTGAATTAACAACAAGATTATACATTTCGGGCATATTGCCGTAAAAATTCATTCCGCCGCCCAACGCATTCATGTCTTTCATTCTGCGCATGAATTCCGGCCGTGTAATTTGCATTGGCGCATCTTTTTCACTTAAGCTTTCAAACGTTACCATAAACTGTTCTTTTGGCACAGCTTCTTCAATTACAGGCTGTAATTGTTTTATTTCATCTTCACTTAATTTGCTTGGTTGTTTTTCATCCTTCTTAATTAATTTATCTACAGTGTCAGAATCTACTCTGACAAAAGAAGTATCTTTTAATTTACTCTCTAATTGATTTATATAATGTGAATCGATCATTGTGTCCATCAATAAAACATCATAGCCTCTGCCTGTTGCAGAATCAATGTATACATGTTGTTCGGTTACATTGGTGGAATATAAATAAACCAATCTCTTATCAAGATCAGTTTGATTTGCTTTTACATGATTTTCATATTCATCAAACGTAAAATATTTTCCTTCCGTATTTTTAAGCAAAGCGAATTTCTGAGCTTTCTCAAAAAACTTCTCATCACTTAACATACCATAATGCACAAACACTTTAATATCATCCCACTTTTTCTCAAAATCAGTTCTGTCTTTTTTAAACAATTCTTCTAATTTATCAGCAACTTTTTTTGTGATGTGCGAAGATATTTTTTTTACGTTACCATCAGCCTGTAAATAACTGCGGCTAACGTTTAACGGAATATCAGGACTATCAATTACACCGCGCAATAAGGTTAAGAAATCAGGAACAATATTTTCTACATTATCTGTAACAAAAACCTGATTGGAATATAATTGGATCCTGTCTTTTGGAAGCTCGAGTTTATTAGTAAGTTTTGGGAAATATAAAATGCCGGTTAAGTTAAAAGGATAATCAACATTTAAATGAATATGAAACAAAGGTTCTTCAAATTGCATCGGATACAATTCGTGATAGAATTTTTTATAATCCTCGTCTTTTAGATCTGCTGGTTTTTTATTCCAGGCCGGGTTAGGATTATTGATAATATTGTCAACCTGAATTTCTTTTTGTTTTTCTTTCCCGTCTTTATCTTTTTCATCACTTGGAATAAATTCTTTACGTGTTCCGAATTTTATTTCAACAGGTAAAAATTTACAGTACTTTTTTAGTAAGCCTTCGATTTTTGAATTCTCCAAATATTCCTCACAATCATCGGCAATATGTAAAACAATAGTTGTTCCGCGATCGGTCTTTGAATTGATTTCTTCAATTTGATATTCAGGACTGCCATCACATTCCCATCTTACTGCTTTCGCCCCTTCTTTATAGGATAAACTAAAAATTTCCACTTTTTTAGCAACCATGAAGCATGAATAAAATCCTAAACCAAAATGACCGATAACAACATTTTTATCTACTTTATCTTTGTACTTATTTACAAATTCTTCGGCGCCGCTAAATGCAATTTGAGTAATGTATTTTTCAATTTCATCCTGCGTCATGCCAATACCTTTGTCTTTTATGGTAATGGTTTTGGCTTTTTTATCAACTTCAACCTCGATTTTTACATCTCCCATTTCACCTTTGAATTCACCAATAGAATTAAGCGCTTTTAATTTTTGAGTAGCATCAACAGCGTTACTCACTAACTCGCGGAGAAAAATTTCGTTATCACTGTAAAGAAATTTTTTAATTATTGGAAAAATGTTTTCGGTTTGTACTTTAATTGTTCCCATCGCTAATTTGTTTTTTATTTATACTCAAAAGATATGCCAACACTTAAAAAGTGTCAAAATGACATTCAATAAACTTATTGGATTTAAAACTTAGATCTTAATCTTGTTTTACCGCGTTTTTGTTTGATAAGATATCCTACAGTTAACTGCAATGACATATAAGAATCCATGTGTTTAGAGTCGCCGCGCATCTGACCGGGAATATTATGCTGCGGATCAGCAGGGTCGGTTTGATGAGCGATATGACCTAAACTTGGATCTGCGAAATAAGCTGCTTGCGAACCATAAGCTTTTTGAATT
>DATMPR010000457.1:0-25348 GCA_035567575.1 Bacteroidia bacterium | reverse complement strand
GCAATTAAATACTCGAAAGAAATTCCTGAAATAACCATTACTACAAATGACGCTCCAAATGGCATACACATTATTGTAAAAGATAATGGCATTGGAATCAGTAAAGAAAATCAGCGCAAGATATTTGATAAGTTTTACCGCGTACCCACAGGGAATGTTCATAATGTGAAAGGATTCGGGCTTGGTTTATCCTACGTGCAAGCCGTTGTAAATAAGCACGGAGGCGATATCAGCGTGAATAGCGAATTAGGAAAAGGCAGCACATTTACATTATTCCTGCCTATTTTACCCAATACATAATAAATGTTAAAAGCCCTTTTTTTGGCCCGATATATGTATTAACTTTATTGTTAAAATTAACATTATGGAAGCTGTAAAGACCAGAGTATTATTGGTAGAAGACGATCCGAGTTTGGGAACACTTTTAGAAGAGTATTTAAACGCCAAAGGTTTTGAAACTAAACTAGCCGATGACGGTAATAAGGGATACGATCAATTTTGTAAAGGCACTTTTGATCTGTTATTGTTAGATGTGATGATGCCGCATAAAGATGGTATCACTCTTGCAAAAGAAATTCGACTCAACGATAAAAACATTCCTATTATTTTCTTAACTGCTAAAAGCATGAAAGAAGATACCATTGAAGGATTTAACGCGGGTGGCGATGATTACATTACCAAGCCGTTTAGCATGGAAGAATTAATGGTTCGCATTAACGCCGTATTGCGCCGCAGTAATAAACAACGTTCGCAGGATACCGACGAATCAACATTTGGCATTGGTACTTACCAGTTCAATTCTGAAAAACAAATTTTATTACACAATGCACAAGAACAAAAATTAACTACTAAAGAAAGTCAGTTGTTACGTTTGTTGTGTGTACATAAGAACGATGTGTTGGACCGGAACTTCGCTTTAAAAACAATTTGGCACGACGATAATTATTTTAATGGACGAAGCATGGATGTTTACATTGCTAAATTGCGCAAGTATTTAAAAGACGATTCAAAAGTCGAGATCATCAACATACACGGTAAAGGTTTTAAATTACTGGTGAATTCTTAATATAAATTTTTTGAAAATTGAAAGGCTGTAAGAAATTACGGCCTTTTTTGTTTTACAAACCACCGATCTGACAAACTTTATCAAACTCTTCTTTTTTTACAACGCTAACTGAGAGTCTTCCGATTTTTACAAATTGCATTTCTTTTAAAAGTTTATCTTTTTTTAATTCGGATAGCTCAACCGGCTTTTTAAATGTTTTGTAAGGCTCTACATCTACGCATACCCAAGCTGTTTCCTCGGTTGTTGGATCCTGATAAAATTCTTTTACCACTTTTGCAATTCCAACAATGTGCAAACCTTCGTTACTATGATAAAAAAAACAAAGGTCGCCTTTTTTCATGGCTTTCAAATTATTACGTGCGGCATAATTTCTTACGCCTGTCCAAGAAGTTTTTTTATCTTTTTTTAATTGTTCCCAGCTGTAAGCCGAGGGTTCTGATTTTATAAGCCAATAATTCATGGTGAGCTTATCTTACAATATTTTTACGCATCAATAATTTTTTTGCAGTGATCACATTGCTTGCATTAAAAATATCTTGTCTGATTAAACCGTAAGTTGAATTAAAATAATAAATGGATTTTGTTGAGCCCGTATTTGATGGATCTTTTGCCACTGTAACTTTTTCAACGCGTTTATAATAACGATTGTAAATAAAAACAGAATCTAAACGGCTGCAATTAAATGTGGCTGAACTATCCGGAAAATTAAAATCAGTATAAATTGGAATACCGCTTGATGGAAGTCCGCCGCTGTTTTTTACAATTCCATTATAAAAAATAGCCATGTTAGACGCTTTTAAGGCAGGATAACTGATCATGTTAAAACCATAAGCGTGATACTCGCTGCATTTACCCGCATCACCTTCCGAATAACTGTTAATAACCGTGCTATCTGTCGTCAAGCTCACTGAATCTAAATAAACCCAATAGGTTCCTGTTTTAAATTTCGCATTGAGCAGATCGGGTGAGGTAATATTATAATAAGTACCACTGCATTTAACCGTCACGTCCTGGTCCTTATTGCAGCGAACGAACGCAATCACTATAAGTAATAAAAATAATTTTTTCATCCGGTATGAAATTACGAATTTACAAGGGTATTTTTCAAAAAATGCTTCAACAACCTACTCTTAATAATTAACCAAAAACCGTTTGAAAACCCATGAAAATGGCGTAACTTTAACCTTTAGATTTAAAAACAGGCAGAAATTATGAGTTGTGGAAATTGCAGTACAGGAAGAGGTAATCATAATGATACAAGCGGTGTGCCGGCTGGTTGCAATAATAATGGCTCATGTGGTACCGGTGGCGGCTGCAATAAATTAAATGTATTTGATTGGCTTGGGAATATGAGTTTGCCGGGCGGACAAAAACCTTTTGATCTTGTTGAGGTTCGTTTTAAAAATTCGCGGAAAGATTTTTATAAAAATGTAAATGCTCTTAGCTTAAATGTTGGTGATGTAATTGCGGTTGAAGCTAGTCCGGGCCACGATATTGGAATTGTTTCTTTAACAGGGGAATTAGTGCGCTTACAAATGAAAAAGAAAAGCGTCAATTTTGACAGCGAAGAAACAAAAAAGATCTATCGTAAAGCCAAACAACAGGATATTGATAAATGGCGCGAAGGACAAGCCCTTGAAGTAGCTACTATGTACAAAGCACGCACCATTGCTTTGCAATTAGGTTTGCAAATGAAATTAAGTGATGTGGAATACCAGGGCGATAAATCGAAAGCGATTTTTTATTATACCGCAGATGAGCGCGTTGATTTCCGTGCACTCATAAAAGTTTTAGCGGACGAATTTAAAGTCCGTATTGAAATGCGCCAGATCGGTGCGCGGCAAGAAGCTGCGCGTTTAGGCGCTATTGGTGCTTGTGGCAGAGAATTGTGCTGCAGTACCTGGTTAACTGATTTCAGAACTGTATCCACCTCAGCAGCGCGTTACCAGCAATTATCATTAAATCCAATGAAATTAGCCGGACAATGCGGTAAATTAAAATGCTGTTTGAATTATGAATTGGATACTTATCAGGATGCGTTAAAAGAATTTCCTGTTATTGATGGCAAACGCTTGCACACTTTAAAAGGTGATGCCTTTTTACAAAAAACAGATATTTTCAGAAGATTGATCTGGTGGTCGTACACAACGGAGCCTGATGTTTTTATTCCGCTTAGCGTGCAACGTGTAAAAGAAGTTTTAGAAATAAATGAGAAAGGCGAAAAGCCTGCTGATTTGCCGGAATACAAAGAAATAAGCGCGACGCCTCTTGTAAAACAACCTGATTTTGAAAATGTAGTTGGGCAAGATAGTTTAACGCGTTTTGATAAACAGAAAAATCAAAATAAGAACAAACATAAAAAGCCGCATCACAAAGGACCTGGCCCAAACAATAAAAACGCAAACCCAAATACCAAAAACGCGAATCCAAATACTAAAAACACAAACCCTAATAATAAAAGTGGTAAGAATCCAAATCGTAAACCAAATCATAACAGGCCAAATAACAACAAGGGCGGCGGAAATAATCCCAATAATAACAAGGGAAATTCCGGTGGTGATAAACCAAAGTAGCTAAAATTAAAAATGAAAGATCAAAGCAGAAAGATTAAAGATAATGCACTTGGTGTGATTCTTATCTTTTCTATTTTGTTTTTTAGTTCCTGCAACAACAATGTTGTATTTAGCAAATACCAAAGTTTTGAAGAAAATGAATGGTTCGCTAAAAACAAAGTAACTTTTGAAGTGAACATGACGGATATTAATTCGCTGCACGACATCAGCGTTATGATCCGACACGCCGATGGATATCCTTACAGTAATTTATTTGTTTTCTTAACCACAAAATATCCGGATGGTAAAGTGACCTTGGATACTTTAGAATGTATTTTAGCAAACGCTAAAGGCGAATGGATGGGCAATGGCGCCGGTGATATTTATGATATAACCATTCCGTTAAAGCAAAGTACAAGATTTCCTTTGGCTGGTAAATACAGTTTTACATTTGAGCAAGCGATGCGAACCGATCCGCTTCCGCTAATAATGGATTTTGGTTTTGAAATAAAAAGATCGAGACCGGTAAATTAATTACGCGCAAAAAATTCCTTTTCAGTTATTTCTTCAAATGCTTTTAAATTCTCTTTATCAATTGTAAATGAATAACCATTTGTTTCCCTTGTATTTAATTTACAATAACTTTCCTGCTCAGTAAAACCGCCGATAACTTCAAGATCCTTATGTTCTTTACTCCTCTTCCAAAATTTTCCCGTATATAATTTAATGTTTATTTCAACGCCGGGCAGCTGTGAAACCTTAGCCGAAAAACCTGCTTTCACAATATCACTCCGCAAAAATTTTCCTTTTTCTGTCAGCAAAACAAACACTGCATCTTTGTCGCTTATATTTTTAATTTCTAAAGTCCGATTGGCATTCACGTCATAAACAGGATTTTTAAAATAGGAGGTGAAAGGATCATCCATCAGTTTTAATTCATCGACCGGCTTTAAACTAACTGTTACTTTTTCTTTTTTTAATTCGCTTGCTTTATTTTGTTCATACGCATTAACAATGAACATAAATAACCCAACTGCAATTGGCGCAGCAAATAAAATGTATTTATACTCGTTATAATTTTTTTTGTGAACAATTGTACTTTTACTGTGACGTTCGAACTCTTTTTTATAATGTTCTTTGTAATATTGTCGGCGTTTTAATTCTTCATCGCTAAAGCTCCACTCTTTTTGTTTTTTTGTGGCGGATCTTTTTTCGTTATAATCCATGGAGATGCCACGCTTTAACCGCAGATCATATTGTCTTCTCCGCGAAGGATCAATTAGTGTTTCGTATGCAATTAAAATTTTCTCGAATTCATCTTTCCCTTGTGGATTTTTATCGGGATGATATAATTTTGCAAGCCGTCTGAAAGCAGATTTTATTTGCTCATTATCGGCAGTTTGCTGAATTCCTAATATGTCGTAATAGCTTTGCAAGTGTAAAATAAAAACCCTCCGATAACAGAGGGTTTTACTAAATTAAATTGTCATCCTGGGTAGTGAGTTTTCACCGAACTACCGAAAGGTTATTTTTTCTTTTCAGTTGGCTCGGGTGTACCGATCATTACTCTGGTTAAATCAAAATAACGTAATGGATTCACTACAAAATTTTTCAGTTTCGAGCTTATTAATCTGTAATTACTTTCGTACCACAATACCATTAGTGGCGCATCGTTCATTAAAATTTGTTCTGCCTTCATGAAATAAGCATACGAACTATCTTTCTGTCTTGCGTCACGTCCCATTTTATAATATTTATCAAACTCTTTGCTCATATAGCGTTGAGTATTCGGATAAGATACTTTTGCTGTATCTGCCGGAACAGGCTCACCATAAAATACCGATAAGAATGATTCAGGACTAGGATAATCTGCTACCCAGCCATCACGGAAAATATTTCCCATTCCTTTATTTTGCAATTTATACTTCTCACCGTTTGTTAATGATTCAAAAGTGATGTTAACATTTAAATTTTCTTTTAGTTGTCTTTGGATTTCTGCCGCAACTGTATTGTTACGCGTATTACCCGAATTCACCAATAACGAAACTTCAGGAAAACCAACACCGCCGGGATACCCGGCCTGCATTAATAATTTTTTTGCTTTTTCAGGATCGAAATTGTAACCAATAATATCCGACACTTTATAAGCTTCAAATGTTGGCGGCGTAATTCCATAACTGCCCGGACCGTAAGCTTGTCCTTGCAAAACCTTATCAATTATTTTATCGCGATCGATAGCGTAACTAAATGCCTGACGAACTTTTACGTTGTCGAATGGTGTTTTGTTGATGTTAAAAACATAATACTGACTTATCATTTCAGAGCTGCGTTCTAAAATAAATGCCGGCGGATTGTTTTCAAAATCTTTTATGTTTTCTTCAACGATTGTGCGTACGGCGTTAGATGGAATAGAACCAATGTATTCACATTTTCCTTCTTTAAATGCCTGTAAACCTTCTTCTGTTGAATTTAAAATATTTATGACAACACTGTCTAAATACGGCAATGAATTTCCTTTTTCATCTTTACCATAATAATTTGGATTACGCGTTAATAGAATTTTTTTCGGATTCGAATATTTTACGCTGTAAATAAAAGGACCGGCACCAACTTTTAAATTTTCGTATTGCAATTTGTAAGCGTCTTCGCTGATAATTGAAGTAACCGGATTTGCTAATATTTGAAGGAAAATTCCCGAAGCGTTATTTAAAGAAATACTGAAAGTGTATTTATCAATTACTTTAAAACCTTTTAATTCTGTTTTTTGTCCTTTTGAACTTGCATCAAAATATTCGTTAGCACCAACAATGCGGTCTTTACAAACTGTTGCAAAGTGCATATTAGTTAATCTATCCGTACTTAATAATTCAAACGTGAATTTTACATCTTTCGAAGTGATTTCGCTTCCTTTTTTTCCGCTTTCAGGATCTTCAGCATTTTGAAAATAGCAGCCCTGACGTAAATGAAAAGTAATTGTTTTTCCATCCGGCGAAACTTCCCATTTTTCAGCTAAACCAGGCACCGGTTCAAGTGTTTTTGGATTTAAACGAACTAAACCTTCATGTATTTGTCCTGCAACCATTCCTTCAATTAGGTTAGTTATGGCTTGCGGAAAAATACTTTTTGGAGGAGTTACTTCAGCAATCCGAATGTAACCGCCACTGCCTTCAGGCCTTTGACTGTTTTCAGTGTCTTTATGGCCGCAAGCTGCAAAAAATACCGAAAGGGCAAGAATAAAGCTGTATTTTGATATAATTTTCATAAAACTGTAAATTCACTGCAAAACTACTTAAATATAACTCAATTTTCAACTCTATGCAAATAGCCTAATTTTTTTGAAAATTTATTTTGTTTTTTTAAAATATCGTTTTAATATTGCAACGCCGTTTAAGCGGTCATTTTTTTTGCTTTTATCGATGAAGAAACCATTTTTATACCTCCTTTTAACCATGATCCTGGGTTCAAAAGCCTATTCACAAGGGGGGGTAATTATTCTCGAAGGTAACTATCAGGGCAAAAACTTATATGTTCAGAACCCTTACGGAAGCGGCGGAGTTGGTTTTTGTGTGATCGAGGTTCTTGTAAACGGAAATATTGCTACAGATGAGATTGCATCCAGCGCTTTTGAAGTGGATTTTAAGCCGCACAAGCTGAATGTTGGGGATAAAGTTGAAATTAAGATCAAACATAAAGAAGACTGTAAGCCTAAAGTATTAAATCCTGAGGTTTTAAAGCCAAAAAGTACTTTTGAAGTTATTAGCATGTCATTCGAAAAGGATGGTACTATTAAATGGTCTACTAAATCTGAAACAGGTAAATTACCTTTCGCAATTGAGCAGTTCCGCTGGAACAAATGGGTAAAGGTTGGCGAGGTTGACGGAATTGGTACTCCTGCCACAAATAATTATACTTTTAAAGTTCAGCCACATTCAGGTAAAAATCAAGTTCGTGTTCGTCAAACCGATTATAGCGGACAGCCGCGTTTATCTAAGCCTGTAGAGGTTATGGCTGATGTTCCTGAAATTACATTTGCGCCGGTAAAAGCTTCAAAAGACATTAATTTTATGGCTAAAGATGCTGCTATCGAAACCATGTATGAAATTTACGATCAATACGGTAACATCGTTAAAAAAGGATTTGGTTCTAAAGTAGATGTATCTAATCTTCCAAAAGGTGGTTACTTCTTAAACTTTGATAATAAAATGGGGGAATTTGTTAAAAAATAATCCTCACCTTAAAAACTTACAACCCATCCCCTAAAACGGATGGGTTTTTTGTTGGTATTAATCCCTAAATTTGAGGTCTATGTATAACATCACAATCAACGGGAAAACAACTTTAAAAACCGAATTAGATTTTAACGGAAGCAAAGTAACAGGAACGTCAAATGGTAAGTCTGTAGAAGCCGATATTTTAAATGTAGGCAATCAACAGTATCATTTAATATTAAATAACCGATCGTACAATATAGACCTCGTAAAAGCTGATTACGCTGAAAAAAAAATAGTAGTTAAAGTAAACGGCAAAAAATATTCACTTGATGTAAAAGATAAATACGATGAACTCTTGCATAATTTAGGGTTGGATAATATTGCGGCAAAAAAAATAAGTGATGTTAAAGCTCCAATGCCGGGAATGGTTTTAAATATTTTAGTTGATGAAGGACAACAAGTAAAAAAAGGAGAATCATTATTAGTACTAGAAGCCATGAAAATGGAAAACGTTTTAAAATCACCGGCCGACGGAATTATAAAAAAAATTATTGCACAAAAAGGTACTGCAGTAGAAAAAAATCAATTACTAATTCAATTTTAAAATGGAAAATAACAGAAGGGATTTTTTAAAGAAAAGTGCTTTGCTTGGTTTAGCGGGGCTCGCAACTAATTTAGTAAGCCAAGAAAAATTAAATGCTCTTGATAATTTAGCCGGAGAAAGTAACGATGGCGGAAAATTTACGCTGCCTGCTTTACCTTATGCTTATGATGCGCTTGAACCTTTTATTGATGCGCAAACCATGCAGTTGCATCACGATAAACATCACCAGGCTTACGTAGATAAATTAAATAAAGCACTTGAAACATATAAAGGTGATCAAACCTGGAACGGATTATTTTCACAGGCTTCAAAAATTGATCCGGCTATTCGTAACAATGGCGGCGGACATTATAACCACTCTTTGTTCTGGCAATTAATGAAAGCAAATCCGAAAGGTGACGCAAATCTACCAACCGGAAAATTAGCTGACGCGATCATTGCAGACTTCAACACCTTTGATATTTTTAAAAAAGAATTTTCAGAAAAATCAATGAAGGTCTTTGGAAGCGGTTGGTGCTGGTTAATTGAACATAACGGAAAATTAAAAATTACCGCTACACCTAATCAGGATAATCCTTTAATGGATTGTGTTATCGAAAAAGGGAAACCGGTTCTCGCTTTAGATATTTGGGAACACGCTTATTACTTAAAATACCAAAACAAACGCGCCGACTATATTACTGCCTGGTGGAATGTCGTAAATTGGCAACAAGCTGAAAATCAATTTACAACGAAATAATTTCTTCATTTCTTTCCGTTAAACATTTATTTTTTGTCGATAAAGCAACAATTATTAACGTTTAATTGCAAATATTGTCTGTTTTCATAATCAAATACTTCAAAAAGAAGTATACTTTTGCTGCTTATTATATGAAGATCTTTAAAATAACATTTTTACTTTTTCTTGCTTGTGGCTCTATGGCTCAAAGTGTATCGCTTAATGTTGGCGGAACAATTTCTGATGAGACCAAAGTTACCATGCGCGATGCATTAGTAAGCTGTACCAAAAACGGAAAACCTTTTACTTCTTTTCTTACTTCATTTAACGGTACTTACTTTTTGTATTTGCCAATGGGCGCCGAATATGTTGTTACCGTTAGCAAAAACGGTTACGCTAAAAAGTATTTTACGGTAAGTACGCTTGGTGTTTCTGAAGAAAGCGCAAAGAAAAAATTCTCAGTGATGATCACGGATCTGGAATTGATCGAATCTGTACCGGGAGTTGATTACGCTCTATTCAACCAACCGATGAATAAATATTATTACAATCCGAAGATCGATAATTTTGAATATGATAAAAAATATTTGAAAGACATGTTGGCGCAAGTTGAAGAATTAAAGATCGCGAAAAAAGAAGCTATTCTATTGGCAAAATTGAAAGCTGAACAGGATAAAAAGAATGCTGATCTGGCACTGCAAAAAAATATGAATGCTGAGCGTTTAGCAATTGAAACTGCAAGCTTGAAAAATCTCGAAAAAGAAATTGAAGCAGCAAAAAAATTACAAACCGAAAAAGTTAATGTTAATCCGGCAACACTTTCTTCACCAAAAATCTTAGTCGCTGATGCTTTGCTTGTAAAAACAAATCCAAACGACCGTGTAGTTGCTTTATTAGCAAAATATAAAGCTGGTGTAACCGAAGAAATTATTTACGGCGTTAATGTTATTATACTTCAACGCATTTTAGTACGCGATCAAATGGCCTGGGTGTACCAGAAAAAAATGTTCAATTGGGGCGGCGTTGCTTGCTTCCGCGACGGACAACCCATTACCGAAAGCACTTTCGAAAATGAGACCAAACTTTCATAATTAGTTTCTGTATTGTTTGTTTAGTTAAGCCCTTCTCTTAAAAGAGGGGCTTTTTATTTTATATAACTAATTGTATTTCAGAATATTAAAATTAATTTGCGAAAATCGCAAATCATACTTTAAGTAATTAACTCTAAACAGTTAATTATTAGTTATTTCCAATGTTTTTTCATTTTCCAATAGATCTACTTTTGTTTTAAATCTGACAAATGAGACAACTCATTAACATATTATTTTTCCTTTTTCTTTCACTTGGCATAACTAGTCAAAATGAAGGATTTAAAATTGGCGGAACCGTTTCCGATGAAGACGAAGTTGGCATGCAAGGGGTAATGGTAACTGTTACTAAAGACGGAAAATTATTTAATGCTTTTCCTACGCCTTATAATGGTACTTATAATTTACTCCTGCCATTGGGTGCCGAATATGTTGTTAGCATTACAAAAGATGGTTATGCTAAAAAGTTTTTTACTGTAAGCACTTTGGGCGTTGCTGATGATGGCAAGAAAAAAAAATTCTCTATAATGGTGGCAGATCTGGAATTAATTAAGATCGTTCCCGGTGTTGATTATTCGGTTTTTAATAAACCTGTTATTAAATACCTCTTCAACCAAAAAGCCGATAATTTTGAATACGATGAGGTTTATTTAAACGAAATGCTCGCGCAGGTTAAAGAATTGAAGAAAACTAAAAAGGAAGCCATCCGCTTAGCTAAAACTCAAGCTTATGAACAAGAAAAAAAGAATTTAGAATTAGCTCAGGAAAAACAAGCTCAGGAAAAGAGATTAGCGGATGAACAAGCCAATGCAAAAAGATTAGAAGAAGAAGCCGCTTACATTAAAAAATTAGAAGAAGAAAAAGCAAAAATGAATTCTGTTGCAACGGTTGCTCCCATCCCAACAACAAATGAAGAAGATACAAATCCTTCTGTCCTAAGCGAAGCAACTCTGGTATTAAAAGACAATACTTTAATTCTATATCCGAGAAGCCGTATGCTCACCAAAGCATTACTTTTAAAATACAAGATCGGTATAACCGAAGAAATTATTATGGGCGACAACATGGTTGTCGTTCAGCGAATACTTGTCCGCAACCATGACGCCTGGGTGTATCATAAAAAAATATTTAAATGGGGCGGCATCGCCTGTTTCCGCGATCAATTGTCAATTACCGAAAGTATTTTCGAAAACGAAACGAAAACATCCTGATCAATTTCTTTAATTTATTATTCGTTGAGATCGTGATCCCGATGGCTCCCCCAATTATGCAAGTTAAGCAATAACCCGGCAATTGGAGAACGGCGGGTCTTTAACCTGGGACTAAAATGAAATTGTAGGTTTTTATCCCCGATTTCTCAACTGTCAGATTGAATTAGCCACCAATTTGTTACATTTGTTATCCCTATGGATTATATCACGACACGAACTACAAAAACATCATTTAGCGAACATTTGTTGGTGACGGAAATGTTTGATAACGTCGAAATTGACATAAAGGACATAAACGAAAATTACGATGCTGCCATGAAACTAACTGGTGGGGAAAAATACGTATCGCTTGTAATTGCAGCGCCTTTCACATCCATTACAAAAGAAGCAAGGGAGATAGCAAATAAGGAATTTATGTACAAGAACACTATTGCACAAGCTATTGTGGTAAAATCTCTTTCCAACCGTTTAATGGGTAATTTCCTTGTTAAATTTTATAAACCCTTCTGTCCTTTAAAGTTATTTAAAAACAAAAAAGATGCTATCGTATGGCTTAACGAAAAATGGAATAAGAAAACTAAAGCAAAAGTTAAGACAGAACGTATTCAATTCTTTTAATTAGACTTGCGTAATTGGGAAGCTATCGTGAGCTTAACGAACGACCCATTTTTTTTGTTATTTTTGATGTCGATATGCTTAGAACAGTTACCTGCGGGGAATTAAGAATTACAGACGTAAACAAAGAAGTTACTTTATGTGGCTGGGTACAAAAAAGCCGCGACTTAGGCGGAATGACTTTTATTGACCTTCGTGACCGTTATGGCATAACACAATTAACTTTTAATCCTGAATGGAATAAAGATCTAGCACAAAAAGCAACAACCGTTGGCCGCGAATTTGTTTTACAAATTAAAGGAACTGTTATTGAACGCTCGAGCAAAAATAAAAATCATCCAACCGGCGAAATTGAAATTAAAGTTAAAGAACTTACTTTATTAAATTCTGCGATCACTCCACCATTTACCATCGAAGATGAAACTGATGGCGGTGAAGAATTGAGAATGAAATACCGTTACCTCGATTTGCGCCGCAATGTTGTCCGCAAAAATTTAGAATTACGTCACCGCTTAGCAATTGAAACACGTAATTATTTAGATAAACAAAATTTCCTTGAAGTAGAAACACCTGTTCTCATTAAATCTACTCCCGAAGGCGCGCGCGATTATGTTGTGCCAAGCCGCGTTCATAACGGACAATTTTACGCTCTGCCACAAAGTCCGCAAACGTTTAAACAATTATTAATGGTTGCGGGTTTCGACCGTTATTATCAAATTGTAAAATGTTTCAGGGATGAAGATCTGCGTGCCGATAGACAACCTGAGTTCACACAAATAGATTGCGAGATGAGTTTCATTGAGCAGGAAGATATTTTAAATACGTTTGAAGGTTTAACAAAACATTTATTCAAGTCAGTAAAAAATATTGACATCCCTACTCTTCCGCGCATGACTTACGCCGATGCCATGAAATTTTATGGAAATGATAAACCTGATACACGCTTCGAAATGAAATTCGTTGAACTGAATTCTGTTGTTCAGGGAAAAGAATTTAAAGTTTTTAATGATGCAGAATTGGTTGTTGGTATTTGCGCAAAAGGCGCTGCTGAATTTACACGCAAACAATTAGATGAATTAACTGAATTTGTAAAGCGTCCACAAATTGGCGCTACAGGTTTAGTTTATGCAAGATATAATGCCGACGGCAGCTTAAAATCGAGTGTAGATAAATTTTACAACGAAGAAGAATTAAAAAAATGGGCAGCTGCATTTAACGCATTACCCGGCGACTTAATGTTATTGTTAGCTGGAAGCACAGATAAAACAAGAAAAGCATTAAGCGAATTACGTTTAGAAATGGGAACGCGTTTAAACTTGCGCGACAAAAATAAATTTTCATGTTTATGGGTAATTGATTTTCCATTGCTGGAATGGAACGAAAGTGACACCAATTTATTAGAATCATTACGTGGCCGTTGGGTTGCAAAACATCATCCGTTCACTTCTCCGAAACTTGAAGACATTAATTTACTAAATACTGATCCCGGTAATGTTAGAGCGAACGCTTACGATCTTGTAATTAATGGTGTTGAAATTGGCGGAGGAAGTATCCGTATTCACGACAAAAAATTACAAGCTTTAATGTTTAAGACATTAGGATTTACAGAACAAGAAGCACAAAACCAATTTGGATTTTTAATGAATGCTTTTGAATTTGGCGCGCCTCCGCATGGCGGTATTGCTTTTGGATTTGACCGCTTATGTTCTTTATTCGGCGGGGCAGATTCCATCCGGGATTTTATTGCCTTCCCAAAAAATAACGCGGGTAAAGACATGATGATTGATAGTCCGAGCCCGATCAGCGAAGAACAATTGAAAGAGTTGGGAATTAAGATCTAAGCTTTTACTTGACATTCATATTAGGGTTTTGTACATTAGTAGTATAAACTAGAAAAAAATGACGTTTTTTTTTAAATAATAATATAAATAAAACAAATAAGATTAAATATTCTTATGGTGAAGGAAACGCATCTCAAAAAATCACAAACTGGTTATGCAAGATTAGTACCGATGCGTTATGCGTTTTGTTTTTCATGTCAGTGTCTGCTTGCCTTGAACCAGTCTTAAAAACGAAAATAATGGGTTGTGTTGGTGTTTTAGGCTCTGCGGTAATTTCTGATTCTTTACTTTTTGTATATCCTGAATAAATTGAAGAGTAAATATTTATATTTATTTTCCGCCATTGTTTTGGTCGCCATCACTTCTAAATCTCAAGTTCTTTTTAAAATGGGTGATTATAGAAATTTGACCTATTCGAGTGTAGGTTACAATGGATCATTTGGAAATGTCACTTTCGGTATTGCAAGAAGAGATTATATTCGTTTGATTAAAAAAGAAATAATAGGGGTACTTGATATATCAATACCAATAACTCATCAATCCTTCACAAGACGGGTAATAAAAAAGGGATTACAGATTGATCTATATAAAAACAAAACTTTTAAAATACCTTTTACATTTGCTTCCTCCTCTATTGTTCGACAAAATAATTTCTTCAAATACCACGATATTACTTCTGAATTCACCATTAATCCAGGTATTTATAATGAAAAATTTACGCTTGCCTTTGATTTGAAATATGAGCTAATTTTATTTCGGTATATCAAATATTCACAACAGTATAGACAGGGTATAGATAGTAAAGCCGTTAATCATTGGACACAGCCTTTATTTGACGTTTTTAAATTAGGCGTTATTGGTGGCCTTAATTTTAAAAGATGGGTGGTTTATATGAAAACCGGATATGAAAGAAATCCATTTTCTTTTAAAAAGTACATTCCGGGTTACATAGTATTTGGTTTTGGTTTTAAGTTTGGCACTAAACCAATGAAAAATATTTAACTACAGAATCCCTTTAGAATTGTTATAAATGGAGTTTCCGGGTAAGAGTCTGTAACCTGTAAAAGGATGCTAATGCTTGAAATAAAAAAACTCTCATCACAGTTCGCTCCAGGGTGGCTGAACGCAGTCGAAGCCACATCCCCTATTTCCCTTTATAAACCATCCTCATCATCTTCTCATCACGGCGGTAAATATCAATGTACATGTGCAAACCTGTTGAATCATCGGCCCTGACCGTATAATATTTTACATACATCTGAAAAGGTTTTTTCATATCTATTTGGCGTTGTATTGGCGTTGCAAAATAATTCATTAAAGTATCGTAAGGTAATTTTAAAGTGTCGTCACGGATTAAAAACTTTGCAGCTTCAACGAATTTTTCCAAACGTATACAACCATGACTTTGATAACGGTAAAATGTTTTAAAATATCTTCTGCTATTCGTGTCATGCATGTAAATTCCATATTTGTTATGGAAATTAAATTTACAAATACCTAAACTGTTATCTCCGCCGATCCGCTGACGGAATTTTACAGGTAAATATTCTTTAGTGAATTTTTTCCATCTTAGTTTTGAAATATCCAATACTCTTCCTTTGCCATCCACAACTTCAAAACCTTTTTTTCTCAAATAACCTGTATCGCGCTGTACAGCCGGCAAAATTTCTTTCCAGGCTATGCTGTAAGGAACATTCCAATACGGATAAATTAACATGTAATTGATTTTACTTTTTACAGCGTGGGGCGTCGGCGTTTCCGGTTTCCCAACCACTACTTTTGAAAATAAAACCAGAGTGTCCACTTTTTTCTTTTTATCATACTCCCAAACATGCAGATCAGCACTTGGTATGTTCACCCAAAAATAACGTTTTGGAAATTCACGTGGTTCCCATCGCCAGCGTTCAAGAGCCATTTCCATTTGACGAATCACTTTCTCTTTATCATATCCTAATGCTTGTTTTGTGTACTTACCTAATTTTCCATCAGGATCAAGATTAAATGTTTTTTGAAATTTTTTAATTGCTTTTGCGAGTTTAACACTGTCGTTTCCGCTTACCGTGCTGTCGTACTCGCCTGTAATGATTAAACGCTGCTTCACCTGGCTATACATTAATGCTGTATCTTTTACATTGATGAATGAAACCGAATCCCATTTTATGTTTTCGTGTTGAAGAATATTTTTTTTTAATTCTATTTTTAAAAATTTGTATCCTTCATGAACAGGTTCGAGCGAATCAAATGCTGCGCGGATATTCCCACTAGCCAAACCCTGTTGTAAAATATCAATCCAGTTGCTGTCTAATTTTTTGGGATTCCATTCCAGCAATAAACTATCAGGATAAAATCTTCCCTTATTTAAATGCGCACCGAATTTAAAAAGCCCATCACTCAATAACACTTCGCTTTCAGCAATTGCAAATGCATCGTACAAACTATCCTTTGCATTGAAAAACTTTTCTTTAAGTTTTATGAGTTTATTATAATGATAATCATCCGGAATTAATCCGTAAAAACGCGCATCTTTAAAAATAGAAATCAATGTATCCGCTAAAGGTTTTGTTTTTCCTTTATCAGTGAAGTAAGGTGATTCTTTTTCGAGAATGGGTTTAAAGAATTCAAGAGTTTTAATTGTATCTTCAAATAAAACCAGCGTTGTGTAATCAATACGTTTTAAAAGCAGGCTTTCAATTTCTTTTTTTACGGAAACGTTTACATCTTGTGGCGCCCTAACCTCAACTATTTTTTGTTCTACTTTATCATCTCCTTGATGGCAGGATCCAAGTAAAACAAAAATTAAACTAATTAAGGATTTAAAAAAACTAACTGGCCGCTTACGCATTCATTGAATTAAAGAACAAACTTACAAAATTAGCCACAGATTTCGCAGATTTACGCAGATAATACCTAAATCCGTTTTGTTACCCAATAATCTGTGCTAATCCGTAAAATCTGTGGCTAATAATCCAAATTTCCGTAATCTAATTTTTTACGAGTGATCCATAATATTAACCGGCAAGCGGCAATGAAAAACGGAACATACATCAATGCTTTCGGCAGATCATAATGTTTCAAAATTATTTCTGCTTTACGTTTTAATCGCTCAGCAATTAAATACATGGCGGGCACCAATAATAAAGTTAAGAATGTAGCAAAACCTAAACCGAAGATCATTGTCCAGCTTAACGGTCCCCAGAACACAACGTTATCACCACCGAAGTGAATGTTAGGTGAAAAGCTTGCTAATAATCCCTGGAAGTCGATATTTAAACCAACGGCTAATGGAATTAAACCTAAGATAGCTGCAGTTGCAGTTAATATTACCGGCGTCATACGCGTGCGGCCTGCATCAACAGTTGCATCCCATAAACTCACGCCTTTCATGCGAGCTTCTTCAGCAAATTCTACGAGGAGAATTCCATTCCGGACGACAATACCGGCAAGTGCAACAATTCCGATTCCTGTCATAACAATACTCATATCCATTTTAAATATCGCTGTGCCTAACAATACACCAATAACACTTAATACAATTTCAGACAAAATAATTACTGATTTACCAATGGAATTAAACTGAATTACCAGCACCAATAAAATTATTCCGATGGATGTCATCAATGCTCCGCCTAAAAACGCGCCGGTTTCAGCTTGTTCTTCTTGTTGTCCTGTAAACTTAACTTCAACTGCACCTGTTGGTTTAAATCCTTTTGCTGCATTTTGAACTTGCGCAACAACATTGTTCGCGTTAAAACCTTCCAGTACATCAGATGTTAGAGTGATAACACGTTTATTTTGTTTGCGTTTTATTCCGCCATAAGTATTTTCGTAACGGATATCGCAGAATGAAGATAAAGGCACAGAACGTAATACGCCGCCCATGTTCATATCACGGAACGTTATTTTCAAATTCCTTAATTGTTCAACATTTGTGCGCTGCTCATACTTGTAACGTATTTGAATTGGGTACTCATCATTCGCATCGCGGAATTTACTTGGGTTATCAATTCCGAAAACGGCTTTACGGATCTCCATTGCTAGTTGAGCAGAAGAAATTCCTTCGCGGTTCGCGCGTTCGCGGTCAATATCAAAAACAATTTCAGGTTTGTTATCCACGAAATCAGATTTTAATTCGGCAACACCGGGTACACCCGCTTCTTCTATGAAATGTTTTAGTGCTTTTGCATTGATAACCAACTCCTCAAATTTATCACCTTTGATTTCGATGTTGATCGGTTTTGAAACCGGCGGACCTGCCTGTTCTTTATTGCAGGTAATTTCCGCACCGGGAATATTCCATTTTAAAGCTTGCAATTGTTTTAAATAAACCATTGAACTTTTTCCATGACGTAAAGAATGCTCTACGAAATTGATCGCGATCTTTCCACGGTTAGCATACGAACTCTGATCTTCGTCCTGCGGATCCGTCACTCCAATTGTAACGTTAGTAATAATGGATGAAACGATGTCATTGCTATCACCAATAATAGTATTTACTTTTTTCTCAACGATCTTCATTACTTCATTTGTTTTGATCGGATCGGTGCCTTCCGGCAATTTCACGTACACAAAAACATTATTAGGATCACCTTGCGGGAAAAACACAACGTTCGGACTCCGCACTTTCATTAATACGATCGACAAAACAAATATTCCTAAAGTCATTAACAACAATTTCCACGGGCGTTTTAATCCCCATATTAATAAATTAGTATAACCTCTTTGAAAAGCGGGCCATGCTTTATTTTGAAAACTCTCGATCACTTTGTACAGAACTAAACGGTGAAGTAACATGAACACCGCAAAGAAGATCATTAAATTACCAATGGCGATGTTGCCTTGTCCGTAAAACACTAAAGCAATTAAAGCATATACTAATAAACGTAACCAGCCTTTGCGGTTGATGCGACCATAATTTTTCTGTTCTTCTTCGTGTGATTTCATGAAATCAACCGCGAAAACAGGATTAATAATATATGCAACGAACAGTGAAGCGAGTAATGTGATAATTAAAGTTACAGGTAAGAAGAACATAAATTTACCAATTACGCCACTCCAAAATGCAAGTGGAATAAAAGGCGCGAGTGTTGTAATAGTTCCGCTTAATACAGGTAAAAATACTTCTCCTGCTGCCATTTTAGCTGCTGTTTTAATATCGCGTTTGCCATTAGCGAATAAACGATGTGTGTTTTCAATTACAACAATGGCATCATCCACTACTATACCCAACGCAAGCAGGAATGCAAATAATACAATCATGTTCATGGTGAAACCGATGCTCGGCATGAATGAGAACGCAATGAACATTGATAATGGCACAGACATAGCCACAAATAATGCATTTGTCACACCCATAAAAAACATTAATACTAATGTTACTAAAATAAATCCGATGATAATTGTATTGATCAGATCGTGCAAAGTATTTTTTGTTTTGTCGGATTGATCGGCCGTAATTTTAATATCGATATTAGGGGGAAATTCAGATTTTTTTAATTCCTCAATGGCTGATTTAATTTTATCGGAAGCGTTAATTAAATTTTCACCGGCGCGTTTGATAACATTTAATGTAATTACATTTTTCCCGCCAAGGCGCGCAAAACTTTCTGCTTCCCTAACAGTATCAATTACATCTGCAAAATCTTTAATATACAAACGGGCACCCGATTGTGAACCAACAACAATGTTCTCAATTTCTTCAACTGTTTTAAATTCATTCTTAATACTAATTGTTCTCTTTGTTCCATCCATTGGAATTTGTCCGCCGCTAATGGTAATATTCTCCGAACCAATTGCGCGTTCCAGATCTCCCATTCCCATTTGCATCGCCTGCATTTTGTACATATCAAGATTGATCTGGATCTCACGGTCAGGAGCACCCACCATTTTCACTTCGGTAATTTCTTTTAAACTTTCTATTCTGTCTTTCAAATGATCTGCATACTCTTTCAATTTATTCAGATCAATATCACCGGCAATATTAATGTACATGATCGGGAATTCAGAAAAAGCTAATTCCTTAATAAAAGGCGGCTTAGTTAAACCACTTGGTAGATCTGATCTTGCTTCGTCCACTTTATCTTTAACCGATTGTCTTGCCTTATCAACGTTTACTTCTGTACCAAACTCAACTGTAATCAACGATACATCTTGCATCGAATTACTGATCAGTTTTTTTACACCGGGAATAGATTTTAATTTTTTCTCTAAAGGCTTCGTAATTGTGTTTTCAATATTACTTGGCGAGTTACCCGGATAAACTGTACTCACGAAAAATTTAGGCACAATAATATCAGGGAAACTTTCCTTCGGTAATTTATTGTACGACGAAATTCCCCAAAACGTAATAATGATGGTTAAGATATAAACCGCCGTTTTATTATCGATGGCCCAGGTACTGGGTTTAAATTGTTTAAAATCCATATGTATCAGTATTTAGCAGGCAGTGGTCAGTAGGCAGTTTCCCGCTTTCCGTATCACTGAACTTTTCACTATTTTTATTTTTTAATTTTTATTGCGTCACCTTCGTTAAGTCCATCATACCCGGATGTAATTAACAGGTCGTTTTCATTTAATCCACTTGTAATTTCAACTGTTCCGTTATATTCTTTTCCTAAAGTTACATTGCGCTTAGCAGCTTTATTTCCCTCAGCAACTAAAACAAAATGTTGTCCTTTCAGATCTTTCTGAATATAATTTAAAGCGATTGCCATGGTTGGTTTTTCCGATCTATAATCGTTAATGTTTAAGATGGCAATTTGATTTGGATGATATTCTTTTTTGTTATCCAATAAAACTTCAACATTAAACGTTCTGTTCAATGCGCTGATCGCACGTGCTGCGTAACTAACCGGTGCAACAGCCGAATCATTTGAATCCGGAAACTTAATTATTACTTCATCACCTTTATGAACTTTAGAAGCATAGCTCTCCGCCAGATCAGCTTTTACTTTTAAATTATTAAAATTAATTACGCGGATGGCAGGCATGCCTGGTGCGGTAAGCTGTCCTAATTTAATATCCACCGCGTCAACTGTTCCATCAATTGGAGAAATGATCTTCGACATGCGCAATTGTTCCTGAAGCGTGATCATTTTTTTCTCCATACTTTCTTTTTGCGCTTTTGCTTGTAAAAACTGGACTTCTGTTCCGATCTTTTGGTCCCACAGATTTTTTTGCTTTTCGTACATTTGATTTACAAGATCTAAATTTGTTTGCATGTCAGATAAACTTTGCTGAATAGCACGCGCATCCGTTTCAGCTAATACTTGCCCTTTACTGACCTGATCGCCGGTTTTCACATTAATTTTAGAAATGGTTCCCGGCATTTCGGCTGACAACGCAACGTTCTCATCTGCATCAATTCTTCCTTGCACATTGATGTAAGTTTTAAATATCCGCATTGGAACGGGCGCAGCATCAACCAAAACAAATTTATTAGCCGAATCGCCTTCCAGTTTTGAAATTTGAGTGGAAACATTTGCCAATTCAGTTTTCAGATCGGCTTGTTTTTGCTTTAAAGCCGCAAGATTATTAGAATTATCGCCGCCACCACACGAGATCATCAGAAGTGAAGTTACAAGCGAAAGGAGAATTAGTTGTTTTGTTTTCATATATGTTATAATTACTTTATTTTTTATTTAATGTTACCTAATGCTTTATCAAGATCTATTTTTGCCATCATCAGATCATAAATGGCACTGAGATAATTTGTTTCAGCTTCTTTTAATGCGGCTTCGGCGGTTACAACATCAATATTGGTTCCAACACCTGCTTCATATTTTTTCTTTGTTGTATCATAAATGCCCTGTGCGAGTTCTGTGTTTTTTTTCTGAGTTTGCATAGATGAGAACGCGTTTTTATAATTGATGGAATAAGAAGTTACTTCAAATTCTATCATCGACTTCAGCTGATTCATGCTGTTGTTCGTTTTGACTATGTTGATCTTTGCTTGCTGAATTTTGTAATATTTTTGTCCGCCATTAAAAATTGGAACAGATAATGTACCACCGAAGATCCCGATAGGATACCATTTCTGAGAACCATCCAAAAAATCAAATTTAGTACGCTGCGCTTGCTGGTTATACGACGCGTAAGCTACAAGTGAAGGCAGATATTGGTACTTGTAACGCTTTAATTCGATGCTGTTTAATTTTAATTGTGATTGAAGTAAAGCATATTCATTTCTTGCTTCGTAATTCACTTTAAGATCAGTTAGTAATTCAATATCCTGTAATTGATCTGCTTTTAGTTCGTCGGTTAAATTAATGGATTGTTTAACATCGTATCCCATTTGAAATTTTAATAATGTTTCTGAAACACCGACAAAACGACCGATCTTTTCACGTTCCGTAACTAGATTATTGTAAGTTAATTCTAAGCGGTCGACATCAATTTTTTCTACAAAACCATTATTATTCATAACCTTAGCGCCATCGTACATTTTTTTAATGCGGAAAATATTTGCGTCCAGTATTTTTAACCGCTCTTTATTAATTAAGGCTGTGTAATATGCTTTGGTAATTGTTACAATTGTTTCGGTTTTAGTACGTGCTAAATTTTTCTCGGACAAAATGCGGAGTTCTTTTGCCGCTTTTACCCCAACAATATAATCGCTGTTAAAAATTAATTGTGATGCAGAAGCGCCCCCTATCGCTTGGTATTGTGTACCGAATTTCACCGGAATAAATGTTCCAGCGGGCGCACCAAATATTGGGCCTGGTAATAAAGATGTTGGGATCTCGAAATAATCTTTTACATCAGCACTGCCGCTGATCTGTGGAAGTCCCATAGAGATGACTTCTTTATTTTTAAAGACGGCCAATTTCACATCTAATTCAGCGTTCACGTATGTTGCATTATGCTTTATAGCATAATCGATAGCGCCTTGCAGAGAAAAATCGACAGGCTTGGCATCTTGTCCATTAACTGTTAATGCCGTTAAAAACATTACGGCAACAACATTTAGAATTATAATTTTTATCCTCATATAATTTTATTCTTCTTCGGTAATTTCTTTGTATTTATTAATTAGTTTATGGCCTTTCAAAGTACAAATGCCATATAAAAAATGTTCAACCAAAGTTAGCTGCACATCTAATATTTTAAATTTATCTGGCGAAAAAGCGGCGGGATCCATTGCTAATTCAACTTGTTCCATCCGCAAACGCGATAATATTTTTACGTTCACATCAGGCCGAACGTGTCCTTCTTTCTTTCCTTTCTCCAATGATTTTTCAACCATTTTAATAATGAACTCCTCTTTAAAATCCTTAAACAGTTTCCAGGTTTGCGGATAATATTTTTGAAGTTCATAAATAAATTGAGGATTTATTTTGCTGAATATTTCATGAATGTTCTTCATCATGGTGAAAACTTCATCAACAATGTTCTCTGATCTTTCAACACATTCAGAAAAAGTACATTGATGTCCTTCAATTTGTGCCATCATAAGTTTATGAATTATTTCATCTTTCTCTTTATAATATTGATAAATGGTTTTTTTCGACATCCCCAAATGCTTGGCAATATCATCCATTGTTACGCTGCGGATACCGTACTTAAAAAACAGCTCTTCGGCGCCTTTAATTATTTTTTCTTCTGTCGACATTTTAACAAACCGCGACAAAACTAAGGAAACTTTTTTTGTCTTGCAAGTTTCTTATAACAAAAATATTATTCGGATATTTGCATGATACTGCATTTTGCAGCACAAAAGTAAATGTCTGAAAACAAGAATAATAGATGGAAAATTTTTACCGACCAACTTAAAAACCGGTATAGGCTGGTAATACTGAACGACAATACGTTTGCTGAAAAACTAGCTTTCCGGTTATCGCCATTAGGGGTTATTATTGCGATAAGTGCCGTTACCATTGCGATGACAACTCTTGTTATAAGTCTGGTCGCATTTACTTCCTTACGTGAATATATTCCCGGTTACGGAAATGTAAGTGAGCGGAAAGAAATTTTAGATCTAAGTGTAAAAGCGGATTCGCTGGAACAAACTCTTTCGGCGCGTGATTGGTACATGAAAAATTTAGTGAATGTTTTTTCAGGAAAGCTGGAAGGCATCAGTAATAAGCCAACGAAAGATACCAGCGGTAAATATCAAAAAGTAAATACAAAGCCCAGTGAGAACGATAAGCAATTCAGAAAAGATGTAGAGAACGAACCCGCATCCATAAAATTCGCCGGCTCTAATATCAAAAAAAATGCGCTTGCTAACTATTTATTTTTTAGTCCGCTTAAAGGTATCATTACCGAATCTTTTAATGTGAGCACAGAACATTACGGTGTGGATATCGTTGCCAAAAAAGATGCGCTCATTAAATCAACTTTAGATGGTACGGTTATTTATTCGGGTTTTACGGCTGCTGATGGTTATGTTTTACAAATACAACACGATAATAATTTGATCAGCATCTATAAGCACAATTCAAGTGTATTAAAAAAATTGGGCGATAAAGTAAAATCGGGAGAAGCAATTGCCATTATTGGAAACTCCGGTGAAAATAGTAAAGGTCCGCATTTACATTTTGAATTGTGGCATAACGGTTTGCCTATTAATCCTGAGGAGTTTATTGTGTTTTAGCCACAGATTTCGCGGATTAGCACAGATTATTCAATAAAAAGTATCCGCGAAATTTGCGGCTTATAATAATTTATATTTCTTCTTCCACTCTTCAACAAATGGCGGATTCACAATATAAAGTTCCTGTGTGGCGGGGCGCATAAAAACTTGTGTTGTTTTACCTTCGCAAACCAAATGATCATGGTTCTTGCTGAATATTTTAAAATCGAAAATTATTTTAGCGGCGGGGGTATTAATAAATGTTGTTTCAATTATTACGGAATCGCCATATTCTAATGGTCTTTTAAATTGTGTTTGCACGTCTACAATCGGCACGGCTAAACCTTCTGCGTTAAAAATGTCGAGATAAGAAAAACCATATTGCTTTCCGAAAGCTTCGCGGCCGTCTTCAAAATATTTTAAATAATGTCCGTGCCAAACCACACGCAGCGAATCAACTTCGCTAAAGCGAACAGGTATTTCAATTGTGTTCTTTAGCATTGGAAATTAAGGATGGTCAATTACTTTCGGCACTTTAAAGTAATCCGAATCTTTTTTAGGCGCATTTTGTAATGCTTGTTTTTGGGTGAGAGTTTGTTTCACTTCATCTTCACGCAACACACTTCTTTCTTCACTCATATAAATAAGCGGCTCCACTTTATCTGTATCTAACTCATTTAATTTGTCAACCCAGGCGAGCATGCGGTTCATGTCGTTTAAAATTTCAGCCTTAGCTTCATCCTTAAATTCTAATCTTGCCAAATGCGCAATTTCGTCTACCGTTTTAATATCAATTTTTTGTGCCATTGTATTTTATACATCTAAGCCTTAGCGGCGTTGTATTTATCTAATTCGTTTTGAATAAAGTCGCG